>CAMDAT010000184.1 GCA_945888825.1 Bifidobacterium breve
AGTTCCTCGCGGAACGCTTCGTCCTCGGGTGCATACGAGAAGTCCATGGACCGATACTAACTGACGTCCATGTCAGCTAGCATTCGAGGCATGGAATTTACCTTCTCTGAACAGCAAGACGAGCTACGCAAAGCAGTTCGAAGCTTTCTGAGTAGCGAGTGTCCCTCAAGCTATGTGCGCTCAATGACCGACGCCGATTTCGCCACTGGAGTCCCCGCCCGAGGGACTCGTGTGGGGGTAACCGATGAAGTCTGGTCTCAGATGGTCGAGCTTGGCTGGGTATCGCTGCTGGTACCAGAAGCTCAGGGCGGACTTGGTCTTGGGATGGTCGACATGATCGTGCTGCTCGAGGAAATGGGACGCCTTCCTCTGCCGGGGCCTTTCTTGTCCTCAGCAGTACTTGCCACACTGGCAGCTCGGCGTTTAGGACTCACCGAACAGCTCTCCTCGCTCGCAGCTGGAGTCACCCGTGGAACCGTCGCCATTGACGAACAAGGCCACGGTGACGTGATTGATCGAATCCGCACGCGAGCGATCCGCCGGTCTGGCCGCTGGGTACTCATCGGAACCAAACCTGTGGTTCTTGATGGGCACGAGGCCGACTGGGTTCTGATTCCGGCGCGAACCCAAGAGGGGATCGGCAGTTTTCTCATTGAGTCACCACGAGGCGAACTAGTTCCCACCTGGGATGTCACCCGGCGAGTTGCTCGACTAGATCTCGATTCAACCCCGGCACAGCGGGTAGGCCCCGAGGGCGACCACACCCACATTTGGCGACGCGTAGTTGAAGACGGAGCAGTTGCTCTGTGCGCGGAACTTCTCGGGACTATGGAAGCCGCTCAAGACTTGGCTGTTGAATACGCCAAAGTTCGCGTGCAATTCGATCGACCCATTGCCACCTTCCAAGCAATTAAGCACAAGGCTGCCGAGATGCTGCAACGTGTTGAACTGTCCCGGGTTGGAATCCACTACGCCGCTTGGGCATCCGATGCAGAGGCCGATGGTCGCTCCGAGGCCGCAGCCATGGCAAAGTCACATTCAGGCGAGGCAGCAATTGCCGTCACTGGTGAGTCCATCCAGATTCACGGCGGGGTGGGGTTCACTTGGGAATGTGATGCACACCTGCACTACCGCCGGGCCAAACAAAACGATCTGATCTTTGGGTACCACGGAACCTGGCGAGAAAAAGTCGCCGACTCCTTCCTTGCGACGGCATAGTCCGCTGCTCGTTGCTCAGTAGCTAGATAATGCCTGCCTGCTCAAGGCGATCAAGTTCGAGCGAATCGAGTCCAGCAAGTTCTGTGAGAACTTCTCGAGTGTGTTCTCCCAACCTCGGAGCACCCGATGGTGTCGTGTTCGGCTCTCCAACAAAGCGAACTGCTGGCCCCTGCTGTTTCACAACGCCGATGACCGGGTCCGTGACCGATATCAGGTCACCTCTTGCAGCCATATGTGGGTCCTTGCTGATGTCTGCAGCGGTGTACGCAGTCGCAACGGGTACATCAGCAGCTATCGCTAGGCGTTCCACCTCGGCCGCCGGCAGACTTCGCGTCCAGTCAGCTACGACTGCATTGATCTCAACGCTGCGCTCGGCGCGATCAGCGAGGCGGGCGAACCGGGGGTCCTCAATCAGTTCAGGTTGGTTCATGGCACGGCACAGCCGAGCAAAGTTCACATCAGAACCCGCCACTAGGCACACATACTTGTCGTCTGCGGTGAGATAGTTATCAATCGGTGCCGAGTTTGCGAGACGGTTTCCCTCCCGAGTCCGCACAGTGCCAAGGCGGTCATAGCCCGCAATCGTCCACTCAAGAATTCTCAGCACCGAGCCGTACAGGGTGGCGTCGATCACTGCGCCACGGTCTCGGTGTTCTGCACTGCGCCCGGCATCTCGTCGGTAGAGCGCAGCCGTCGCAGCCTGAGCAGCGAAGATGCCAGTCAGGTAATCGCTTGAGGTCACCCCGGGGCGAACAGGGGGAAGATCTGGGTAACCAGTGAGGTGTAAGAGCCCGCCGTAGCCAATCCCCAAGCGATCCAGCCCGGGCCGTTGTGCGTAGGGCCCGTCCTGACCAAATGCAGAGATTCGCACCATGATCAGCCGGTCCGAAAGTTGTGCTGGAGCAATATTCCAACGCTCCATAGTGCCGGGGCGAAAGTTCTCGCAGAGCACATCGCACTTCTCTGCTAGCTGGGCTAGCAACTGCTGTCCCTCGGGCTGGCGCAGGTCCAGAGTTACTGACTTTCTGCCACGACCCTCCACTGCCCAGAACAACGAGTACGGACCGTCTTCGGTCTCGACAAATGGACCGATCTCGCGCATGAAATCGCCAGACCCAGGCTGTTCAATTTTGATGACCTCGGCACCAAGCTCACCCAGAATGCCCGCGCAGAACGGGGCAGCAATTCGCGTTCCGAGATCAAGTACTCGGAGGCCTTCAAGTGGTCCCACCGTTTCAGACTAATCAACTTGCCACTCGCCAGAGCAGAAACGAGTCTGGTCGTTCGGCTACCTGCCAGTGAATCTCGGTGGCCGCTTTTCGGCAAAGGCCGTCACTGCCTCGCCAAGGTCAGAGGTGAAGGTGCACATGATCTGGGTTCGGTTTTCTAAGTCGATTCCTGCTTCAAGGCTGTTCACCTCGAGCTGTGACCACATGACTTCTTTGGTCATCCAGATTCCAGTTGGGCTGTTTCCGCAAATCAACCTTGCGGTCTCGAGTGCCGATTCCATCAGGTCCTCGTCGGCAACGGTTCTGGTGACCAGGCCGATCCTGTCTGCCTCTTCGGCTCCGACTAAGCGACCGGTGAGGAGCAACTCAAACGCCGCTGACGCACCGATCAGGCGCGGCAACAGCCAGGACACACCAATATCGCATCCCGATAATCCAACTCGAACAAACGCAACGTTGAACTTCGCCGAGGCAGCGGCAATGCGAATGTCACTCGCTAGCGCCAATGCGAGTCCTCCACCAGATGCTGCTCCGTTCACCGCAGCGATCACGGGGATCTGCAGATTGGCTAACGCCGGCACGAGTGACGCGATGCGCTGCTGGGTATCCATGCTGCTTCGTACCCGCCCGCGCTCCTTGGCATCTGCGTGTTGAGGTGGGTCCATCAAGTCGAGACCGGCGCAAAAACCTCTGCCCGATCCGGTCAGAATCACCACTCGTGCTGATGCATCATCGCGGAGCGAGGCAATCGCCTGATGGAGTTCATCAATCAACTGGGTATTCATTGCATTGAGTCGATCGGGTCGGTCGAGTTGCAGGATGCGAATCCCAGCATCTCCATCTTCACCGGGTGCTGCACTGAGATGAACTACTGCAGGAACTGTCATCCCAGCATCCTGTCAGAAAGACATGCTCATACAAACCAAAGCCAAGAATCCCCCCGGCCGCTTGCACCACAACTGCTGCCGCATCGGCGCCGGTAAGCGACGGTATCCGCAACTGCTTCCGCATTGGCGCCGGTAAGCGACGGTATCCGTAGCTTACCGGCGCCAATGATTCAGGTCGCGGGGCGAAGGACCGAACCCTGCAGGTTCGCACGCGAAGAATCCCCC
This sequence comes from Bifidobacterium breve, assembly GCA_945888825.1. Lineage (GTDB taxonomy): Bacteria > Actinomycetota > Acidimicrobiia > Acidimicrobiales > Microtrichaceae > IMCC26207. Next base: position 3,560 of record CAMDAT010000184.1, read on the forward strand.
AGCGAACCGGGGGATTCTGGTGGCGGAGAGTGGGGGATTCGAACCCCCGGAGGCTTGCACCTCAACGGTTTTCGAGACCGTCCCATTCGTCCGCTCTGGCAACTCTCCGCTCACAAACTTAGCGGGACTAGCGCCGGGTAGCGAAGAAGGAAACCAGCAACTCTGCGCACGGCGCCTCGAGCACTCGTCCGCGAACCGGAAACTCATGGTTTAAACGTGGGTCTTGGCCGAGGTGATATAGCGATCCGAGGGCCCCGGCCTTGGGGTCCTCTGCTCCAAAAACAACTCCGCTGATGCGACTAGCCCAGAGTGCACCAGCGCACATCGGGCAGGGTTCCAGGGTCACCACCACGATGCAGTCATCAAGCCTCCAGCGTCCAAGCGCCGCCGCTGCATCTTGAATCACGAGCATCTCTGCATGCGCGATCGGGTCGGCATTGATCTCTCGTTCGTTGTGACGCGCTGCAATCACCAAAGGCGGCCCAGGGTTCTGTGGTGTGCCACCCAACTGCACGAGCACCGCACCGATAGGAACGTCCTCATGGGCGATTGCTGCCAGCGCTTGTTCTAGCGCGAGTGCCATCCATTCCTCGTGATTGGGGTCGGCCGGTAGGACTGGCTGAGCAGAGCGCATGGGTGAACGCTACCGGCTCCACAAAACAGTCCCTGCCCGCCCGACTTCAGTGTGAGCTGATGCCGAGCGGGCAGTTCCCGTGGCGGAGACGGTGGGATTCGAACCCACGGTGAGTTGCCCCACACACGCTTTCCAAGCGTGCCGATTCGGCCGCTCTCGCACGTCTCCAAGAGGAGAGGATAGTCTGAGTGTCCACTCGTGTTTTCAGGTGGCGGTCGGGCCCTGTGCAATCGGAGCCCGTGAATCGGGTCAGGGCCGGAAGGCAGCAGCTCTCAGCGGAACCTGCGGTGTGCCGCAGATCGCCTGGCCGCCTCCTGAAAACACGTGAACACCTGCGCAGAAGACCGGCACGGGCGAAGAGAATTTCACAACCAGCACTGTCTCCGCTCACAACTAGGATGCTCCCGTGGCCTATCAGTCCTTGTACCGCCGGTACCGTCCTCGTCGTTTCAGTGAGGTCCGCGGGCAAGAACACGTAGTTGGTGCGTTACGCAACGCAGTCAACACTCACACCGAGGGCCACGCCTATTTGTTCTCGGGGCCGCGTGGCACTGGCAAAACCTCGACAGCAAGGATTCTTGCCAAGGCCCTGAACTGCGACAATTTGCAACAAGGCGAGCCCTGCTGTGAATGCACCCCATGCCAAGACATGGAGGCAGGCCGCAGTTTTGATTTGTTCGAACTTGATGCTGCGTCCAACAACGGTGTGGATGCGATTCGAGATCTGATTGAGCGGACGGCTGTTGGTTCGCCGGGACGCACCAAGGTCTACATCTTGGATGAGGTGCACATGCTTTCCCCGGGTGCTTCAAACGCGCTTCTGAAGACACTTGAAGAACCTCCCTCTCATGTGCGGTTCGTCCTGGCCACCACTGATCCGCAAAA
>CAMDAT010000185.1 GCA_945888825.1 Bifidobacterium breve
CTCACCCGAACGCTAGCTAGCGAGTCCGACGTAAAGACCACATCTGGCCCAGTTGTGATCAAGCAGCTTGCAGAGGAACTAGCCAGCGTTAACGCTGCTACCGCGCCTGCAACAGCACCTCCGCCAGAGGGCGACCCAGTGGGTGTGATCACAATTGCAAAGATTGGTTTGCAGCGCATGATTGTAGAGGGCGTTTCTAAACCTGATCTCAAGAAGGGACCCGGTCATTACCCAGGGACTCCGCTGCCAGGTCAGGCCGGCAACTCGGCGATTGCGGGGCATCGCACCACCTATGGAGCCCCCTTCAATCGCATTGATGAACTCGTTGCGGGAGATGAGATCCAAGTAGCTACACCCCAGGGCGAGTTCACCTATGTCGTTATTCCTGCCCCCGGCCAAGCCACCCAGGCCTGGTACACAGTCAGCCCGGCGCAGGTTGAAGTTCTTGCCAACATGGGTGATAACCGCATCACGCTGACTGCATGTCACCCGAAGTACTCGGCAAAACAACGAATCATTGTGCACGGTGTACTCAAGACTCCCCCAGCGACCGCTGCTGTTGTCGTCACCCCACCCAGCGAAACAGCCACTCCGGCAAAAGCCTCTGCTCAATTTGATGAGGGCCAAGCAGGAGACTCAAAGGCGCTGCAAACTGCATTGTTCTTTGGTGCAGCAGCCGCCGCTGTTGCCCTGCTTGCTTGGATACTCGGAAAGTTCCTGCGCCGCTGGCCAATCTATGTGCTGGCCACCCCTGCGATTCTGGTCCTGATCTGGTACGCATACGTCTACACAGACCGCTATATGCCATCGTTATGAGGCTTTCTTCGGGGGGTTTCGGCCAGCGATCTCATAAGCCGAAGCGGCTGGCCAGTGCGGTAGCAGCGGTGACAGTGGTAAAAGCGGTAGCAGCGGTGACAGTGGTAGCAGCCGCGCTGCTGCTCGTTGCATGTGGCGGATCGAGTAACAAAGACGATGATTCATCTAAGGCCAGTGCAACCTCGATAGAGGCCAGCCCGCAGACGGTGACCACTGCTACTCCGGGGCCGCCACCGGGAGCGACGCTTGAAGGCTTTCGGGACCTAGAAGTTGGGGACTGCTTTGAAGAGATCACCGACTCTCCTGCAGAGGATTCTGCCGTGTGGCTCCTTGATTGTGCTGACCCTCACGACTACGAGGCCTACTGGATTACTGATTACTTGGGTCCCGGTGCCGGTCGGGGAACCTCGTACCCAGGGACGGCCACGGTGCAGAATTTCTCGGAGCAGTCCTGCTTCGATCAATTTGAGACCTTTGTGGGCGTCAGATGGACCCTGTCGGAACTCGACATTCGTGCTTGGTGGCCATCAGAAGAATCTTGGGCTCGTGCGGACCGCAAAGTGATCTGCACGGTGTACTCAGAAAGCGGCGAGCAGCTCTCTGGAACACAGCGCGGAAGCGCCCAGTAAGTGAGCGGGAGCGCCGAGTAAGAGAGCGGGAGCGCCGAGTGAGTCAGCGGCCTTTGAACTCAGGCTTGCGTCGCGCCCCAAAGGCGGATCGCCCCTCGACGAGGTCATCTGAAGCCCAAGCCGCATGAAACGCTGCCAAGTACTCGCCATCTGAGTCGGTGCCCAATGCAGGCCGCTCAAGTAGGTCTAGGCCGAGCTTTGATCCAGACAGAGCAAGGGGGGCCAGCTGTGCGATCTGCTTAGCAAGGTCCTCGGCCGAGGCCAGCACCGCTTCACCTGGTGACTGCGCAGACTCAGCCTGGAACGTATCGGGGACTAGGTCTTGAATCAGGCCAACTTGGTAGGCTCGTTGAGCAGTGATGGGCTGAGCAGTCAGCATCATCCAGCGAGCAGCCGAGTGCCCGGCAAGGGCTACGAGGCGCTGCACGGTCCAGTGGTCAACCATCAGTCCAAGCTTTGCAACTGGCACTGCAAACATGGCCTCGCTAGTAGCGATGCGCAGATCGCAAGAGAGCGCCAGTTGCATCCCGAGCCCCATGCATGCCCCAGAAATCGCAGCGATAGTCGGAAACTCAAGGCCCGCAAGGTCATCGAGCATGAGCCGCAGCGCCCGCGTGAACTCCAGATCCTCAAGCTCTTTCAGATCGGCTCCGCTGCAGAATTGGTCTTCGGATCCTGTGAGGATCAGCACACGCACGAGCCCCTGCTCATGATCAGCCCTGGCCCGAATAACTGCCTGATGCAGTTGATCGAGTGCCTCGTGGTTGAGCGCGTTGCGTCGCTCAGGTCGAGAGATTGTGAGGCGAGCAACCCGCTGCTCGCAGTGATAACTCAAGCTCACCCAAACTCTCCGGGCTTAAAGATCATTGCCCACAGGGCAACGATCAACAGAAGGTGCATCACGCCGGTCAGGGCTTGGGCTGATTTTGCTCCGGCCTTCTGAGCGCGAATCAGAAAGAACATGACCGCTGCCATGATGAGCCACAGGGTGAACGCAATCGAGATCCAAGTCTCTTTGAATACGTCGGGTCGCAGCTCGTAGGCGTTCAGGATTCCAGTAATCAACAAGACCAGCAGGGCCGGGGCCTGGATGTACATGGACACCTTGGCAAACCCTGTGTTTGCTGCCGCATCGGCGTCGAGACCAGCAACGGAGCGAGTCACCATGGGTGCCGCAAAATACGCACCAAAGGCGATAATCGCAGAGAGCACATGAAGAAGCAGCCAGAAATTTGCCATGGCCAAGTGTTTAGCGCATTCCCGCCACTGGGCGAGCGATTCACTCAAGCTGGGAATCGAGTTCTAGAACCGCAGCCTGAACTACTGCTCAACTATCCTTGACTTGTGGCACTCCTACCCACACTTCTGGCAATCGGCATCGGGGTTGGCCTCGGGTTGTATTGGGGCGGAAGCCTCGAGAACATGATGACCTGGCGTCCGCTGTACTGGCAGGCCCTTCTCGGCGGCATTGGTGTATCGCTACTACTTGACCTCTTCGGCATCGGGGGCTTCTTTGGTGCGCTGCTGCTGATTCTTGCTACTGCTGCGATTCTGGGGTTTGCCATCGTCAATCTGCGCACTGGTGGCATGGTGCTCGTCGTTGCCGGGCTCGGACTAAATCTTTTTGTCACGCTGATCAATTGGGCCACTCCAGTAAGCGGATCTGCACTGGTTTCCGCTGGAATTGTGACGAGTAAGCAACTGCCAGAGGTCACGCTGACCGGCGGCCGAGAGCTAGCCGATGGCGCTCTGTTTGGGTTTCTTGGTGACGTCATTCCCTTGCCCTGGGGCCATGTGATCTCCATCGGTGACCTGCTCATTTTGGTAGGCATCACGTTGGTAACAGCAAGCGTGCTGCGTCAGTATCAGGTGGGCGGCGGAAGCCCCCGTTCGGGCAGGCGTAATGCTCCGAACGATTACCGCAGCGCGCTAGATGCTCTTGGGCGAGGTCCCGCACCGAGGCGTGGACCGGGACTGCACCCTTCTCGGCGGGTTGTACCTCCCGAATCCAAGCTGGTGAAGCGACCGGGTTCAGATCCCCGCTGACAAATCTGCTCTAAGGATGTTCTCTGATGAGGACCGGAACACTCCGGCACTCATCAGGAGGAAACCCACATGGCACAGCTCGGACTCGACCCAGAGCAGATGACCGCGTTGCAGAAGTCTCTACAGCGTGAGGCCAGCACCATTAGAACCTTGGCCCGGCAGCTGGACGGACAGCTGAAGGCCGCCTGGTGGAAAGGAACCGACTCAGATCGGTTTCGCTCCGAGTGGGACGGCACCCACAAATCCCAACTCGAACGTGTTTCAACAGCCCTAGAAGAAGCTGCCAAAAAAGTGGCTGCCAACGTGGCCCAGCAAACCCAAGCCAGTCAGGGATGAGTTCTGCCGGTGCCGTTGTTCAGCTCCCCCTTCGCATGGATGACGGCACGGGCACCTTCTTCGACTTGATGATTGAGCTAGCTCCCGATGCACACATCGGTGAGCTAGCCGATCATCTCGCCGAACGCTTCGGTGTAGCAACGGGACAAACAATCTCGACGGGTGCACTCTCCGAGCAGCGCGCTGGATCAAAGTTTGTTCGCTCAGACTTGATCTCAACTAGCGGACCGCGAGCTGGCGACACGATCCACCTGACGGTACAGGCAGGACTTGGTAACCACGAGACAACGAGCGCAAGTGGGAGTCCAGAAGATTGCGCAGTTGCAACTCCGCACCCAACCAAGCTTGCGCCGGTCTACATTCGGAGTCCAAGCGGCAGCGCTGAAGTCAACTTGCAGCTCAGCTACGGCTTGAACCAAGTTCAGGGCGCCACCATCGAGGTGGCCGAGCGAGTCGAGGTTCGCGCAACTGGCGCAGTAACCCCTGCAGTCAATGGTGCGCAGATCTTAGGAAGCTCGCGGCTGAGCTCCGGAGACCTGCTCAACATCAAGGGTCAGCTCAGCCTGCTCCAGATCACCGATCAACTGAAACCGCCTCTGCTGCCTGGCCCCACCGAGAAGCACAAGATCACCAGTTCGGCCCGCATATTGCAGCCTGCACACACGGTGAGCCTTCCAACTCCTCCAGCGCAGCAGCGCCTTCCGAGCTTTCCTGTGTTGTCGGCGATGGTTCCGCTGTTGATGGGAGCCGCTCTGTGGATGGCAACGAAGTCGTTGGCTTCTGCGCTGTTCGTACTGTTCAGTTTTGTGTTTGTCCTTGCCTCAGGCCTTGAGGCGCGCCGCGAATCACGCGCCGAGCAAAAGTTTCGCGTGGCCGAGTTTCGGTCCGATCTCGCCGAGGCCGACAACAGGATCTCACAGCTCCACCAGCAGGAGGCTGCTCGACTTGATCAGCAGATTCCCTCCTCGCACTCCTTAGGAAGGATCCTCAGCGAGCGCTCCGATCAGCTCTGGACGCGCAGCTTCAACGCTGCTCAGTCCCTGCCGCTTCGGGTTCGGCTCGGGACGGCTCAAATCACCCCTCAAGTGAAGCTTCAAATACCCACACAAGGCAGACGAGATCTGCGCGAAGAGCTCTTACTAACGGCAAAGCAGTACGCACTTGCCAAACTCCCCAGCATCGTCGACCTTGATCAGACAGGCGGGATCGGGATCGTCGGTCGCGATGAACTCGCAAC
>CAMDAT010000186.1 GCA_945888825.1 Bifidobacterium breve
CCAAAGTACGTGCCGTGTTGAATCTCGATAAAGACCAGTGGCTCTGACTCGCTCAGGTTCTCAATCCGATGAGCGCTGCCCACTGGAATATCAACCGCAGCCCCGCTGCTCACCAGATTCTCAACATCGTCAAGCACAAACTTTCCTTCACCCGAGACGAAAAACCAGTGCTCCGAGCGGCGAAAGTGTCGTTGGTAGCTGAGCCGCTTGAGGGGGTCGACAGTGATGCGCTTGACCTTGTGGTCATCCTCATCGCTGAGCACCAGATATGAACCCCAGGGCCGAGTTGAACTCTCCATTCCCATATCTTGCCCACAGATAGCCTTAGCGTCGAATCCGATTTGTCGGAACACGCTGAAACTCTAGGGTGTTGGGGTAGATGACAGGACCTGAGAGGAACGCAGATGGCACGCGCAGTATGGAATAACACCGTGATTGCAGAGAGCAACGAGACGGTTGTCGTTGAGGGAAATCATTATTTCCCCATGGAATCGGTCAACGCAGAGTTCCTCGAAGCCAGCAGTAAAACCACTGTTTGCAGCTGGAAAGGCACAGCTAACTATTTCACGCTGCTCGTAGACGGCCAGAAAAATCCAGATGCTGCCTGGTACTACCGCGAGCCAAAAGAGGCCGCTCAGGAACTTACAAATCATGTTGCATTCTGGCGTGGTGTCAGCGTGGAGTCCTGACCTGCCATGACCTTGGCGGGTAGCACAAAGGCACAGGGTCTAACAGTGCGCAGCAGATACTCCTCGCGATCGCGAAGCATCAAGCATCTTCGAAACGTCACATATGTTTGGCCCGGCTTGTGACACGCGCCGGATTCGATTGACGCATGCGAGGGGTAAATTGTGAGACTGAACTTTTGAGCGGCCAATTCTTGGATTCGAGGGAGCTAATGTTCAGAGATCTGGTGACCTAGCCACTAGCTAGGTTGTTGCTAATAGGATTGAGGAGCCGCATGGAGTACTCCGATATCGACAGTCGTCGGTTTGGATTAAATATCTACAGAGCTACTCTCCCGGAGATTCAAGAAGGGGAACTTTTCGAGCAGTTGGTGAGCAACAAAGTTGATGTAGCGATCCTGAGGTTTCCCACATCGCAGCAGCATGAGATATCACGCTTAGATCGACTGGGCGTCCCCTTCACAGTCGGAGACGTTCTCGTCCATTACGCTTCCGATCTCCGATCCTTGAAAACAAGAACAGCGCGGAACTTAGGATTGACCTTTGAGTCGGCTGGCGATGAACACCATCAAGTTCTTGATGCACTCGTGACAGAGATCTTCGCAGGGTATCGGAACCACTACTCCTCAAATCCAATCCTGCCCAAGGTAGATGTCTTGGATGGATACTGCGAATGGGCCAGAGAGTACTGTAGGAACGGTCGAGAGGGCCGCTGGGCATGGATCGTTCGTGATGCTGGATTGCCGGTTGCCTTCCTCACATGTTCGGAAGCAAAGGACGCGCAGGAAGCCGTTGTTGTGCTCAACGGCGTGTTGCCAGAGGTAGCGGGTCGGGGCATCTATGGCGACTTGGTCATATTTGCGCAACAGTTTTTCGCCCAACGTGGGGTGCCACTCATGCTGATCTCAACTCAAGTGCAAAACGTCGCGGTTCAGAAGGCCTGGACCCACTCGGGGTTCGTGCCGACCCACTCGTACTTCACGGTGCACGTCAATGCATCCTTGTCGCACTCCTTCCGACCGCCCGAGAGAGTGGCATACTCCGTCAGCCCAAGTGATGCTGACGCGTACGGTCATCTCTCTAGTGACATGAATCCGATTCATTTCGACGATGAGGCCGCCCAGTCGATCGGCTCCGAGAGCCGGATAGCTCACGGGATTATCGTGAATGGTGTCGCCTCGCGCTTTTTTGGCACAGTTTGGCCTGGGCCGGGATGCATCTTCGTTGGCTGTACTTACCGATTTTTGAAGCCGATTTACACCTCGTGCAACTACGAAATCATCATTACCTTTCCCCTCATTGACGAGAGTCGGGGATTTGCAAAGGCCCTCTTGCGCGTGGTTGATGAGACTGGAGAACTCTGCGTGTTGTCCTACCACGATCTGCAATTTGAGGGCGGTAGGCAGTGAAACATACTGCGAAACAGACCGCTCAGGAACTCACCAATCATGTGGCTTTCTGGCGTGGCGTCAGTGTGGAGTCCTGACCTGCCATGACCTTGGCGGAGATTGGACAGGCTCGCAGTTTGGTGCAAGGGGCTCAGAGAATTGCCGTCCTGACGGGCGCTGGAATCTCTACTGATTCAGGTATCCCTGATTTTCGTGGACCAAAAGGATTGTGGACTCGGGACCCAGATGCAGAGAAGTACTCAAGCATAGACTTCTATCTGTCAGACCCAGAGTTACGGGTTCGAGCTTGGCAGTTTCGATTGTCGAATCCTGTCCTCGTTGCACAGCCAAATGCTGGCCATAGCGCGTTGGTGGCATTGGAACATTCTGGCAAGTTGCAGCGATTAGTCACGCAGAATATTGACGGACTTCACCTTGCAGCGGGCACAAGCCCTGAGCTTCTCACCGAGGCTCATGGCAACACCCGAGAAGCAGTGTGTACCTCTTGCACCTGGCGTGGGCCGATGAGCGAAACCCTTGATCGAGTTCGTGCAGGCGAGGCTGATCCGGCATGCAGCGAGTGCGGCGGGATACTCAAATCGGCAACGGTGTTCTTCGGTCAGAGCCTTGACCCAGCCTGTGTGCAGGCCGCATTTGATGCTGCTGCGAGTTGTGACTTGTTGGTCTGCTTGGGAAGCACACTCGCGGTGTACCCCGTGGCCGAAATGGTCCCGATTGCACTTGGAGAGGGGACACCTGTGCTGATTGTGAATGCCGAGAGGACCGAGTTTGATGAGTCGGCTCTGGTGCTTCGGGGCTCTCTGAGCGAGTTATTACCCGAGATTTTCTCCGGCCTGTCGGAATCTTGACCAGTTTGGTAGGGTTTAAGAGTTCATACGAATAGCAGACCCCCGAACTCTGAAGTGAGCAGATGCAGATATGAGTAATTTCCGAGAACTCCTGAACAACACAAAGTCTGGGATCCAAGAGGTAGATACAGCTACCGCCGAGGCCCAGCTTGCCGCTGGTGCAGCCTTGCTGGATGTGCGAGAGGCTGACGAGTTTGAACAAGGTGCCGTGCCAGGATCGGTATTCATTCCTCGTGGACACCTTGAGGCTCAGGTCGAGGGTCGCCTGAACGATAAGGCTGCGCCCGTCATAGTCATGTGCGCCGGGGGAGTGCGGTCGGCTTTTGCTGCAAAGACGTTGGGCGAACTCGGCTACACCGACGTGGTGTCGATGGCTGGAGGATTCAACAAGTGGAAAGACGAGGGCCGCGATTGGAAGCGACCCGAGGTGCTTACTCCTGACCAGCGAAATCGCTATAGCCGCCATTTGCTCTTGCCAGAGGTTGGCGATGAGGGGCAGCTGAAACTGCTTGGGGCTCGTGTGCTGTTGCTCGGTGCTGGCGGCTTGGGGTCCCCTGCTGCTCTGTATCTAGCAGCCGCCGGTGTAGGCACCATCGGGATTGTCGATATGGACGTGGTCGATGAGTCGAATCTGCAGCGTCAGATTTTGCACAACACAGATCGCATCGGTGAGCGAAAGGTTGATTCGGCAAAAAAGACGCTCACCTTGCTCAACCCTGACATCGACGTGATTACGCACGATATTCGCCTTGATGCTTCGAATATGGAACGCATCATCTCGCAGTACGACATCGTCGTAGACGGGGCTGACAACTTCCCTGTGCGCTACATGCTCAACGACGCCTCGGTGAAACTTGGCATTCCTGTGGTGCACGGATCGATCTTCCGCTTTGAGGGTCAGGTGACAGTATTTGATCCCAAGAACGGGCCGACTTACCGCGATATGTTGCCCGAGCCCCCACCACCAGAAATGGCCCCGAGTTGCTCCGAGGCAGGCGTGCTCGGAGTCCTTCCTGGCATTATTGGCAGCATCCAAGCAGTCGAGACCATCAAGTTGATTATCGGCTTTGGTGATTCGCTGATCGGTCGCTACCTCACCTTTGACGCTGCTGACATGGAGTTTCGCGAGTACAAACTGCGTAAGGACCCGACGAATCAGATCACGTGGGAAAACCGAGAGCAGATTCAAGTTGTTGAGCTTGAGGACCAGTGCCAGCCTGCGCCGTTGCAGGCACCAGCACCCTGATTCGCTCTCCTGCATTCATCAGGGCCTGCGCGCACACCGAGGGAAGTGGAAGCAAGAGGCCGGGGTAAAGTGTGGACTATGACCCCTTCACCCCCGCCCCGGGTTCGGGTCGTTGTACTGAACTGGAACGCGGCGTGGTTTACGCGGCGTTGCCTTTCGGCGCTTGCAGCAACGGAGTACCCGGCTGAGTGCCTTGAAGTCGTCCTTGTCGACAATGGATCAATCGATGGATCTCTTGAGCAACTCCGTTATGCATTTCCACATATCCGGGTCATCGCTAACGAGACAAACCTAGGGTTTGCCGAGGGATGTAATCGTGGAATGCGAGACCTGTCGCAAGTTGAAGCTGTAGCGCTTGTCAACAACGATGCCATTCCGGAGCCTGGTTGGCTGTGGCCGCTAGTCGAGGGTCTTCAGTCGGACCCAACTGTTGGTGCGGTCGCTGCAGGCCTCGTCTTAGAACCGGCATTCACGCGAGTTGAGCTGAGTCTGACCGGGGGACAGGCGCAGATTGAATCTCTTTGCATCGGCCCGATCGAGGTGCTTGATCGGGCCCAGAGCAAAGGTATCCGTTCAGTAGGCCACCCGGACTGGCCAATGGATTTGGACTACTTCCTCGATGGCAGCGCCGATGATGGCAGCGCAGAAGATGGCAGCGCAGAAGATGGCAGCGCCACTCTGCTTGTGCCTGCGGGTGCAGGGGAGCGGGTCATATCGCTGCGGGTAAAGGGGTGTGGGAGCCTGACTGTGCGCACAGCGTTTGATCAGGCACAGGTTGAACTCAGTTCGGTGCCAATTGAGTTAAAGATCCGTGCTGGAGACGATCGCACCGAACTACTCAATGGTCTCGGGACTGATC
>CAMDAT010000187.1 GCA_945888825.1 Bifidobacterium breve
TCTTGTGTAGCAGGGCCGCCGCAGCAGTAACCGGTCAGACGGTTGTCTCTGATTCGGGCTATCTGGCCTCGGGTCTGGCTCATTCATTCGAACCGGCAACTCCTGTGGCTGAGTTCCTGTACGGACGGTTTGGTTGAGTTCCGTGAACAGGGTCAGGGCATTCGCAGCAGGAGTTCACCATGCAACTCGAGGGTAAGTCGGCAATCGTTACCGGCGGCGCCGGAGGACTGGGAGCGGCAACCGTTCGCCACCTGCATGAACTTGGAGTCTCGGTCGTCGTATTCGATCAGGCTTCGGACCGCGCTGAAGCGCTCGCAGCCGAACTTGGCTCGGGGGTCGCCGGTGTCGGCGGAGACATCAACGATGATTCTGCAGTCGCCGAAGCGATTGCCGCTGCCCAAAGCATTGGTACCTTGGCGGTCCTCGTGAACGTTGCTGGCGGCGCAGCAGGTGCCGGGCGCTTAGTTGGCCGTGGGGGAGTGCCCCATGACAAACAGAGCTTCATTGACACCATGACAATGAATGCCTTCGGCACCTTTAACGTCACGCGCCTTGTGGCCGCTGCGATGTCGGTAAACGAGCCCAATGAGGAAGGCCAGCGAGGGGTTGTGGTGAACACTGCGTCGATCGCAGGTATGGAAGGCCAGACCGGACAGCTTGCCTACGCCTCGGCCAAAGCGGCGATTCTGGGCATGACGTTGCCGATGGCCCGTGACATGGCTCCTCTAGGAATCCGGGTGTGCGCCATTGCACCTGGCACGATGGGTACGCCGCTCATGGAGATGGCCCCGGAAGCAATGAAGCAGGATCTAGTTGCCAACATCGTCAACCCAAAGAGACTTGGACGACCCGAGGAGTTCGCGCTGCTCGTCGAGTCAATTCTCCGCAACGGTTACCTCAACGGCGAGAACATTCGCCTCGACGGAGCGCTGCGGTTTCCACCGAAATAGGCGAGTCCGCAAGACCTCTGGATTTCAAATGAGATCTCATCAACGTGCTGTGCCCCAGGGCGCCAGTAGTCAGGTGCCGGCTTCCTTCGCCTCAGTGACCAGAAGTAGCGAGGCCACAAGGAAGAAAAAACCGCCGATGGAGGTTCCAAGATTGTCCATCCGTGGTGCAGCAAGGCCGCCGGATGCTGGCAGTACCAGCGCTGCGATGGCTGCAATACCAAAGGCTGCAGACCCGCATAGATTCAGCACCGCAATCCACCAGCCCGTATCGGCTGCGCGCAGCTGACGCCCAGCAGCGGCCGCTGCCGACATCGCCACTGCGCTCGAGAGCAAGAAGCAGACCGACCCAATCATGTCGGGTGCCCAAACCCTGACGTTTTGTTGCCGAGCCGACCAACCCACGGCCAACGCCATCACGGTGGTCACGTTGAATGCAAGGGTGCCAATCAACTGAATGCCGTCCGCCCACCAGTCAGAGGATTCGGGCTGTCGCCAGCGCCGAACGGTCGACTCGCTGCCCACAACACCGCTGCCCGCAACACCGCTACCAGCAACACCGCTGCCTTGTCCCTCACTCACAACTTGCAGAAACGACAGTGATGCAGCGCTGGTAAAGCAGATTGCACCGAATACAAAGACAAGCGCGTCGTTGCGATCGCCAAGCCAGACAGCCACCGGAGGTAGGGGGCCAAGCGCAAAGCAGAGCGACCCCACAGAGAACAGCGAGGCAATCCACCAAGTACGCGTCGAAACTCTCGCCGAGGGGTGTTCGTGGTGGCGGTGTGGCACGTGCCTTAGTCTGTCAGGAGTGCCTCTGAAGTTCCCCTTTCCTCCTGTGTCAGACCCCCTGAAGGTGGGCTGATTCTCCTTCGGCGGCTTTCAAGGACAGAGATCGCATGGTTGGGGCTAGCCTCCAGCGGTGAAGACAATCGGAAATATCTTGTGGTTTGTTCTTGCTGGCTTTTGGTTGGCCTTGGGGTGGGCATTCGCAGGGGTTGTCTGCTGCATCACCATTGTTGGGATTCCGTTTGGTATTCAGGCCTTCAAGCTGGCGGGTTTTTCTCTGTGGCCGTTCGGGCGGACCGTGGTTGCCACTGATGAGGGTTCAACCGTGCTGGAAACAGTGTTCAACGTGATCTGGCTCTTACTTTTTGGATGGGGATTGTTTCTTGCCTCGATGACCAGTGCACTTTTGTTGTGCATCACCATCATCGGAATCCCGTTTGCAGTTCAGTCGTTCAAGATTGGTGTGCTTGCCCTGTGGCCGTTCGGCCGCACCGTAGTAGCTGACTGATACTTGCTAGCTTTCCTGCGTGCGAGTCTTAGAGCCAAGTCTCTCTCTTGATCAGGACCAGGTTCGGCTCTCCTGTGGTGTGGTCATCTCGGGCGAAGAGCGATCCTGGCAAATTGGTGCGCCCTCCGATCTAGTTCGGTTTGTAGCTCCAAGCGTGGTTCCCTTTTTGCCGCTCGCCACGATGCTCTGCTCGTTCCTGGGCGAGGACCTTCAGATCGACCAAGCTGTTTCAGCAGCGCAGCTTGATGGCCTGCGGTCGGCTGCAGAACTCTTTGCCGAGTGGTGGGGCTGGTCTGTTCCAAACATCCAGGTAGCTGTCGACCCAGCCCCAGTGCCCACCGGGGAACATGGGCAGTCAGGGTTGCTCTTTACCCGCGGAATCGATTCAACGGCATCGCTAGTCGCTGCGCTTGATGGCTCTGCGCCAGCAGTCACGCAGCTCATTGGAATTGATGGCCTCGAGCCGAATCACTCGCCGCTGATCGCCGCTCAGATTTGGGCCGACACCCAAGCAGTGGCCGACTCGGTGGGTCTGCCGCTGATCCGACTCAGGACGAATCTCCGGGAAGAGGCCGACCGGTTTCTTCCGTGGGGTGAGACGCACGGAGCAGTGCTACTTGGGACCGCACTTGTATTGGGTCCCATGTTGGACAGACTCAGCATTTCTCAGACTGTTGACGCTGCGCACGATGGCCCGCATGGCAGCAGCGCCCGACTTGATCCGATGTGGTCAACCGCTACGACCCAAGTAGTTGCAGCTCACCCAGAGATGGGTCGGGTACAAAAAGCCGCTGTTGTCGCAACTCGACCAGATCTAGCGGCCGCGCTCAAAGTGTGCTGGCAGGGCGATACACGCAGGAACTGTGGAAGGTGTCTGAAATGCCTGCACACCATGACCTGTTTTGAATTGCTCGGTGCGGGTGACCTTGTTGAGTCGGTCTTTGATGAACCGTTCAACCCGGAGGCGATTCGTCAGCTTGGCGGACCCAGTCCGGCAGTGGCCTTGGGGCAAGTGGTTGACGCCATTGGCGAGGATCATGTTGTCCTTCGACAGGCCTGGGAGGATTACCTCTCCCGGATCGCAAACGGAGAACGACGTGGCCTTGCTGGGCTCGACCCTGCTGCAAGATTTGCTACAGCCGGGGTTTCACTCAGCTCGCAGGAGTTGGTTGGTTGGGGTAGCAACGCTCGAAACATTCCGCTGCCACTCGAGCATCGCCATGCGTTATGCGCGCTGAGTGTGGATATGAAACGACCGATCGACTGGTGTCTGGCTGACCGCAAGGGTTCAGGGTCAGTTGAGTTAGCTGCTGAGCTAACGGATCAGTGGTTACCGGGTGCAGTCCTCATTGTGGACGCAGAGATTTCTGGTGTTCCACCGGGTGCGGTTTCTAGGCTCTTGAGGGCATCCAAACTGCGCTGCTGGTTCAGCGAGGAAGCGTTTCTCGATGGCATCAGTTTGACCGAGGCAATCGAACATGGGTGTGCGCCCATTCAATTCATGCATGAGGAACAGCTGCAACTTGTGAGATCTGAGCTTCCCGCCTGGGCTTGGCCGTTACTGCGCGGCATGCAGCAGGTTGAGCAGGGACTTCCAACTGATGAAGAACTCCAACAGATCTTTCGGGCAGCGGTTCAACTCGCTGTGCTCGGCCCGCCGGTTACTTCCGATTATCTAGCGAAGACTGCAGCGTCGTGAGCGGCCAACGTGGCCAGGATGGTCAGAGTGGTCAACGTGGTCAGGGTGGCCAAGGTGGTCTGAGAGGTTGGCTGTCGCGACTGCGGGGAATCCCTGCGCGCACTGAACGCATCGACCGAGTCTCACTGCATCTCGATTCAGCGAGTCATTCTCTTCTGGCCACAGCCGGCGAAACGACTGCGCTCCTCGAGTCGCTTCATGCTCGCTTGCAGCGCATCGAATCCGAGATTGCCTGGGCGAGAGAGAGCCAAACGGCGCAGTTGCAGCCGCTCTTGCAACGCATCGAACAGCAGTCCGAATTGCTTGCGCAGTTGCATTCCTTGCAGGTGAGTTCTGACTCACCAGTTCAGACCCGACACAACGAACTTTCCTGCTTGGTTTCTCAGGCGATCCACGCGGCTGGGGTAGACCTTGAAGCAACGCTCGCCCCGAGTCGGGATGCTGCACTAGCCGAGCTGATTGCAGGGTCACCCGCACAAACACTCAGAGTCGAAGGCCTGAGCGTGATGATTATTACCTGGAACCATGGGGCATGGCTGCGAAGGGCAATCGACTCGGCGCAGCGATCACTCGAGTTGCTACCAGATCATCTTGCGGGGAAGATCCTGATCTTTGACGATGCGTCGAACGACGAGACTGCGACGCTGCTTGAATCCCTGAATGAGGATTCCAGGATTCTTGTCATTCGCTCAGAGGTAAACCTCAGCCTGACTCGGGCGCGTAATGCCTTACTCGCCGTATGCCCAACCACTCATGCGGTCATTCTTGATGCCGACAATCGGTTGTCTCCCGCAGGTGTGGCCCAGGTCTACGAAGTGGCTGCGACACACCGAGCAGCAATCACCTTCGGGCATGTCTTGGCTTCGACCGAGTCTGCCGCTGGGATTCGGGCCGAGTGGGATGCCTTCGCCTATGCACCATCTCCATGGAGCCTTCGCAATGGGTACTGCTTCGATTCAATGGCCATCATTGATGTTGAGTCTGTCTTGAATGCCGGTGGCTACTCAACTGACCCGCAACTCGCAGGTGTTGCCGATGATCTTGAACTGCTCCTGCGAACGCTTCGACAAGGAAAGCCAGTGGC
>CAMDAT010000188.1 GCA_945888825.1 Bifidobacterium breve
TAGACCTAGAGTTCCTGAAGCAGCGAGAGGACGGTTTCGCGGCAGACCTCAGCCGTAAGTACCTCGGCGACTAACAGCACAGACACCTGCGAACGGTCCGGAACTGGAACGCGTTCTACTCAGTCGATCTAGAGTGCAGCACATGGCCATGCCCAGCGATATTGCGATCATCGACACCTTTATCGGCTTTCCCAGCACAGACAGACGAGAGGTGTACAAGTTCTTGGCACCCTCGCTGCGCGACGCCGAGTCCAAAGAAGACTTCAAAATGCCCGCGCAGTACATGTTCAAGGACATCCCCGGAGAAATTGAAGAAGGGGTGGACGCTGTGGCGGTCACCTTGGACAACATGGATCGATACGGAGTTGCGCAAGGTCTGATTAACGTAGGAAACGAGACTCGAGATGAGCCTCGTCGAGCAATCACTGCTCACCCCGACCGCTTCTTAGGCCTAGTTGATGTTGATCCTAGACAGGGCATGGATGCCGTCAGAAAGATCCGTAAATACCACGATGAATTCGGCATCGTTGCCGTTTCAAGCTTTCCCTCGGGCTGCGAAACTGCAATCAATGCAGCGGCCTACTACCCCGTGTACGCCACCTGTGCCGAACTTGGCCTGCCAATCTTTTTGACTGCTGGGGTGCCCGGGCCTCGAGTCCCTCTTGGGCCACAACGCGTGGAGTACCTAGACGAGATTTGCTGGTTCTTTCCTGAACTCACTGTAGTCATGCGTCACGGGGCAGATCCGTGGACTGAACTCGCAGTCAAGCTGATGTTGAAGTGGCCAAATTTGTACTATTCCACCTCTGCCTTTGCGCCCAAGCATTACCCCAAGGCCATCATTGACTATGCGAACACTCGCGGTGCGGACAAGGTGCTCTACGCCGGATACTTCCCCGCTGGGCTCACGTATGAGCGCATTATGACTGAGATGCCAACTATCGGACTCAAGGACGAGGTCTGGCCTAAATTCCTGCGAGGAAACGCCGCCAAAATTCTGGGCCTGAGCAGCTAACACGGCCGTACTGCACTGCGCCGCACTGCACTGCACTGCACTGCACTGCGCCGCACTGGCCTATTTGGCACGAAATCTACAGGTGAGGCCTGAACGGGCCGATACTCACCCATGGCTCTGGCTCAGTTTCGTTCAACTCGCGCACACATGGCTGCCTTCGCAGTATCTACAGCTCTGCTGGCCATCAGCGCGTGCAGTGCAACACCGGCGACTAGCCCGCTACCAACTAGCGCACCTACAACCAGCGAACCCACAACTACCCCACCGACAACTAGCCCGCCTGCTGTTCAGCCGGGACCGAACGATACTTCGGGCACCTGCAGCCCACTTGGTGTAGCTGCAGCTTCTGCCCCAGCTGCTCAAGCGAACCCCATTGGCTCCTCGGAATCGCTCACACCGCAACAGGCCGCTGCAAAAGCCAGTACAGCATTTGTCTATGCGCTCATCGACCCAACCGTGCCAGGTGGACCGGGTTCGGTGCCGGTGGTTGTTACCTCGCTCGATCCAGCGGGCAGACCAGAGATCCACTCGATCCTCGCTGCGAACGTTGACGAAGCTCGCCATGAAGTCGAGGCCATCTCTAGCGAGAGTGTCGCCAAGGGCCAGCAGGTTGTTTCCGTTGAGCCCGAATCTGAACTGCACACAGTGGGTTCAGCAGTCACGAATGATCCCTATCGAGCCTCGCAGTGGTCTCTCACGCAGCTTGATTTTGAAAGTACTTGGTCGACGGGCGACGGCACCGGAGTCTGCGTCGGCGTGGTGGACAGCGGTATTGCGCTGAATCATCCTGACCTATCCGGCAAGGTGGCAGCTTCGGCCGACTGGACTGGAGAGGGCGTCAGTTCATATGGGAACCACGCAACACATGTGGCGGGAATCATCGCGGCCAAGCCGAATAACTCCCAGGGAATAGTCGGGGCGGCACCGGGAGTCAGCCTGCTGAACGCCAAGGCTCTTTCGGCTGCACTCGGAGAAGGAACGACTAGTGGAGTTGCTCAGGCAATTGTCTGGGCGGTGGATAACGGGGCAGGCGTGATCAATGCCTCGATCGGCGGCAGCTCAGGCTCTTCGGCACTGTTGCAGGCCATCAACTACGCACAGGCTCATGACGTCGTCATTATTGCATCGGGTGGCAACGACGGACTCAAGGGCAACTCGAGCAGTTGGCCGGCCTCCTATGAGTGGCCTATTGCTACCGCCTCGATTACTGACACCGGCGCTCTGTCGCCCTTCTCGACTCAAGCTAGCTACATCGACATTGCAGCTCCGGGAAGTTCGATCCTTTCCACTCTCACTTCTAGCCGATATGGATACATGTCCGGAACCTCGATGGCGGCTCCGCATGTCGCTGCCCTAGCCGCACTCGCTCGCGCAGCGCATCCCTCAGAGTCAGCTACTCAGATACGTTCTCGCATCGAGAACACAGCTACAGATTCGGGTAGCGCTGGCTGGGATTCAAGCTTTGGGTGGGGCGTGATCAGTCCCTCCGCAGCAGTCCGATAGGCATTCTTTGGGGTTGATCTCCCCGCTGACGCCACCAATCCGGCCTTCTAACCTGCGTGGCTATGTCACGAATTGGTGCTGACCCTGTTGCCCTGCGACACCTTGGCGTCACCTTGACACGCCTTGCGGATCAAGCTGTACTCAGCTCTACCTCGCTCGATCGCCGAGTACGCCAGAGCAGTTGGCGCGGCCGCGATGCAGATGAGTTTCTCCGAGATTGGCAGCGAACCCAGCAGCCCTCCCTTCGAGCAATTGCAACGGCCTGCACTCTGGGTTCCACGCAACTCAAGCAGCAGGCCGAACAGCAAGAAATTGCCTCTTCCCAGGCAGGCAAGCTGGCACCTGGCTCTGATTTGCGCCGGCCTGCACCGTTTCCAACATCTGAATTGCGGGTGCTCTCCGGCACCCAAATCACCGCCGGCGTACTCGTAGTTGGCAATACACACAATCTGTCTATTCAACACTTTGAGCGTGAGCGAGTCACGGTTACGAGTACTGAGCGCAACCAGGCCGGCCTAGCCGCAACTGCCGGTAGCTCTGTCTCGATTGGATCCTCAAGTGTTGCACCCGGGGCAAATCTGCGCGCTCTGGTTGCAGTAGCTCAGGTCACTCGCCGCGAATTCTCCACAACAGAACAAGGCCTCCTCCGCACTCTGGCTCTGATGGAGGCCCAAGCAGCAATTCGACGCACAGTCGCCGGAAACCTCAGGATTCCCGGACTAGGTCTGCCAACTAGAACAGAGGAACTCACCGAACTCAGCGTGTCTGCGCAGGGAACAGCCTCTCTAGCCGCTTCTCTTGGCGCACAGGGAGCAGTTCGGGGCGGCGGAAGTTTTAGGTTCGGACGCGGCGAGCACTCACAGGTTCTTGAACTCGAAGGCACGACGGCCTCGCTCCTATCGGCCCAGTTACTCCAACGTTTTCGCTTAGCTTCCGTAGGCGACGGGGGCACCGAAATTCGGTTGTCTCGCCTGCGAATCGAGATTCCTGACCAGGCACGTCATGGTGCTGATGTCATTGTGAGCACCACGAGCACCGACGGTCATCGGGAGTTTCGCAGCCTGAGCAACTTGGACTTATCTGAGGCGGGGACTATTGGTTATGTTGAGCACGTTCGAGCTGCAGTGGATCAGCTTCGACAGGGAGAAGTTGACGCAGCGATGCACACACTGTCCGAGCTTGAAATTCCGGTTGCCGAATCCCTGAGCAGATCAGCGGAGTTTGCGGTGAGCGAACACACCGGCATTTTTGGGGCCAGCGTTGGAGCAGGCATCGGCCTTGGAGTCTCTGCAGATGGCGGCTTTCAACAGCTCAGATTGGTGAACTGATTGCACTAGGTCAGCAGCAACTGACTGGCTCGCTCCAACTTTGGCATCACCGAGGTGTCGGGCTCTACCCCAGAAATCCAGCTGACGAGGGCAGCGAGCCACACATCGCTCAGCAGGTCGATCCTCATGAGTTCCCGCTCAGAGTCCTCACCGTTTGCCATTCCGTCTGGGCCCAGAGCATCACTAATAATTCGACGCATGAGTACCCGAGTCTCTGCAACGGCCGGTGCGATCTCTTGATTGCCGGACACCAATGCACGAATCATTGCGATGGTTATTTGTGGTTGGCGCTGCAGTGCTCGATTTGATCGACGAAGCACATCAATCACCCGCTGAACTGGATCTGTTCCCTCTGCCGGACGCACTGCTAAGCGATCAGCAAGGCCCTCAATATCTGCAATCATGACCGAGACGAGCAGATACTCCTTTGATGGGAAGTACCGGTACAAGGTTCCCAAGGCCACCTCTGCCCGCTGGGCAACCTCTCGCATCTGCACGGCATCCCACCCACCTTCGAGGGCTAGCTGTGCAGTGACCGCGAGCATGCGCGTTAGCCGCGCATTCTGCGACTGCGTCAAACTTGTTGCGTCTGATGACACCTGTTCCCCCACCCCATTGCGATTCGGCAATGATCATACGAGAAGCGGTTCACTCCAAGCTCTCAATTGGCCAAGCAATCAACTCACCGGCTACTCGCTCGATGTCTTCGATGGCGTCAAGGTTGACGGGCACCTCGTCGATTCGCACATGTTCAGCGGCGAGCTGGGCCTGAAGAACCTCAATGTGCGCAGCGGAGTTCGACAAGGTTCCCTCTGGGCCCCACAGTTGCAGGGAAACTGGCTGGTTGAGTTCTTCGGCCAATTCGAGCAACTCGGCGGTGACATCATCGAGTCCGTCTATTCCGCCGATCTGATCGCTCACAGCAAAGTAGGGGCGAGCCTCAAGGCTGCAGACCAATGCGGCTGCGGCGGCAAACCCCGGGGTGAAACTGGCCGGAATGCAGATGTTTCCGGGAAACGAGGTAGGAAAGCTGCGGGCCAGCCAGAACCCGGCCGCACCAGGGTCTGCAACAACTGTGCCACCCTCGGGTAACAAGCCGGCCATGTGTAGTGCGGCACGGGGAGGCGTGAGCGGAACTACCTCAGACTCATAGAGCGGAGT
>CAMDAT010000189.1 GCA_945888825.1 Bifidobacterium breve
TTGGGTTGAAGATCTGGTCACAGTCCTAGCTGCTCTCTGAAGTTTCTCAAGGTCTTGAACCAAGAGTAGCGGGACTGCATGTTGGCGGACCGGTAGCTCAGCGCACTGCGAGCAGGGATGCTCTTCAACTCTGCGCAGCCAATCCAGCTAGGCCCACAGCCGCTGCCCCCAGCAACGGTCCTCGATCCTCACAACCGGATGGGACAATCCGTAGCCCAGAAGAGAAAGCTAGACGGGCACTGCGATCAGCCTCTTGTTGAGCAGCCTGAAAGAATTCTTGCCCAAAGCCCAGAGCAACCGAGCCCGCAACAACTGCAAGTCGCAAGTCCAACAGGTTTGCTACCGAGGACACTGCTCGGCCGACGAGCAGTCCAGATCTGCGCCGGATATCGGTGGAGGCATACATGGCCGGCTCGCCAGTGAATGCTGCGATGGCCGCTCCCGAGACTTCAGCCTCTAGGCACCCTTGCGCCCCGCACACACAGTCACGGCCCTGAGGTTCAACAATGACGTGACCAATGTGACCAGCGTTACCGCAGCCCCCATCGAGAAGCGTTCCGTTCAGAACGATGCCTCCACCAACCCCGGTGGAAACCACCATCGCCATGTAGTCGGACTCTCCGCGGGCAGCTCCTAGCCAACCCTCTGCTAGTGCGAACGCCTTGGCATCGTTGTCGATATAGGCGGGGATCGGATAGGTCCGCTGCAGACGCTCAAGCAGGGGAAAATCCTGCCATTGTGGAATGTTGAGCGGCGATACAGTCTGCCCGTGCAGCGTCATAGGTCCGCCGCAGCCAACACCAATCACATCGGGCGCAAGACAAGCTTCGGCTACGACAGAATCCATCAACGCCGTCAGCCGGTCGAAGAGGTCAACACCAGTACCCTCCTGAGTCGCTATCTGCGAGCGGGCTAGCAGCTGTCCCTGAGTATCGAGGATTGCAGCAGCAATCTTGGTTCCACCAATGTCTACGGCCAGCACTACCGAGTCTTGGGCAGGCGACTCCGGAGTTTTCTGGCTACCCATAAGAAGAAAACTACCAGTTACAGCACCTCTCAGCCGAGGAAGCTCTGACAGACTGAACTCATTCGAACCTTGAAGGGACCCCGGTGAGCAGTACCCCGAGCAGTGCACAAGGCTCAACAACTTTTGCGGAACGCTTTAACTCGATCTGCGCCAATATCGGACTCGCAGTGCGGGGCAAGGAGCAGGTTGTCCGCCTGACCGTTACCAGCCTGGTTGCTCATGGCCACCTCCTGTTGGAGGACGTACCGGGAGTCGGAAAAACCTCGCTAGCGAAGGCAGTTGCTCGGTCTGTGGATGGCGAGTTTGCCCGAGTGCAGTGCACCCCTGACCTGCTTCCCTCAGATCTCATCGGAACCTCGGTCTGGAATCAACAGGACGGCAGCTTTGCATTTCGCAGGGGACCTGTTTTTGCCAACCTGCTGCTAGCCGATGAGATCAATCGGGCATCGCCAAAGACTCAGTCCGCATTGCTCGAATCCATGGCAGAAGAACAAGTCACCGCAGATGGGACCACGTATCTCCTCCCGAAACCATTCATGGTGATCGCCACCGAGAACCCGCTCGAGCATCACGGGACTTTTCCGCTACCCGAAAGTCAGCTCGACAGATTCATGATGAAACTGTCTATTGGCTACCCGGGCAAAGAAGCCGAGCGGGCGTTGCTTCGTGAGCCGGACCACGACGCAGTCCTAAGTTCCTTAGCTGCAGTTACGACCTCTGCGGAGATCCTCGCGATGGGTGCTGCCGCTCAACAGTTGTACGTTGCCGACTCGCTGACGCAGTACCTAGTTGAGCTAGCGGATCAGTCTCGTAACAGCGCTCTGTTTGAACTTGGAATTTCGCCACGAGCAACACTTGGTCTGCTGCGCTCAGCGCGAGTCTGGGCGGCTGCCGGGGGCCGCAACTTTGTGACACCAGACGATTTCAAAAATCTTGCAGTACCCGTGCTAGCGCACCGGGTCATCCTGAGTTCCGAAGCCCGCCACAAGGGACTCAGTCCGGCCAGTGCCATCGAGGAATTGATCCGTTCAACCCCGATTACACACTGAGATGCGCCTCACACAGCGCGGTGCGGCTGTGCTCGCAACATCACCAGTCCTAGCGCTTGCAGCATGGCTGCTCGGATTGCCAGAGGCTGCGGTGCTGTCGGCCTGCGCTGCGCTCCTCGTACTAGTGGCTGCAGTCTGGACCAAAGTCAGTACAGCAGTTGTAGACACTCAGCGTTCAATCCTGCCCACTCGACCACGGGTGGGAGAACCCTGCCGAGTTCAACTCCGAATCCTGAATACCCGTAGCCGATCCACTGCTCCGCTCTACCTGACCGAGCGCATAGAAGCTGTTGACTCGCTTCGCCTACAAATCGCTCCCGTTCCATCTGGCGAGCAGAGCATGACCAGCTACAACTTCCCCACTCATGTTCGAGGACGCCAAGTTATTGCCCCAACGACTGTTCAGGTTGAAGACCCATTCGGCCTGCTGCGCTCCACCTGCCTCGCAGGGACTGAGACTCAGGTTCTGGTACTGCCCCGACTCTGGCCACTCTCACCGCTTCCCGCAGTCCTCGGGCAAGAGAATCTGACACCATCGCACTCCGCAGCCTTCATCTCGAGGCCGGCAGAGGAGTTCGCTGGACTACGCGAGTACTTACCCGGTGACGATTTGCGGCGAATCCATTGGCCAACCACGGCACGGACTGGCCGGCCGGTGATGCGACAGTTTGAACTGCCGCTACAACACCGAACCACAGTGCTGCTTGACCTGATGAGTTCGGCGTCCTTCGAGCGCAGCGTCTCCGCGGCTGCGAGTGTGGTTGCCCTTGAGGCAGAACAAGGTGGTCTCATTCGCTTGGTGACCACGGCAGCCCAATCGGTTGCACTCAACGGAATTGAGTTCGTCAATGCTGCCGATCAGTTCGATCAACTTCAGGACCGCCTAGCTCTGGTCGAGCAGTCCCCCAAAGCCGTTTCCATTCAGAGTCTGCTGCAACTTCTTGATGCTCAAGATGGTGGCCGCCTAGTCATCTGTGCGGGCTCCATGACTACGACCGACCTCGGCGCGATCCAGAGAGGTAGCCGGCAGTTTTCTTCGCGAGTACTGCTCACCTCGAGCGCGTCGGAGCAGAAACAAAGCACGAATGATCAGGCCCCTCAGCAGCAGGGCTGGTTGCATGTGGATTGGCCAGATGGCTCGGCGCTGAATCGAGTGTGGGATGAAGCGACTCGCTCTGCCGCCGGAGCGAAACAGTGAGGGCGCAGTCCTCACCGGGTGTGCCCGCAGCACAGGGGGACGGTTCTAGTCGCAGACCTGATTCCGTTGCGGCCTTTGCCGCTGAACTCGGTCTATTGGCATTGGCTCTTGGCACCGCAGCCAGCTTTCTACGTCTGTTTGACACTTGGAGCTTTGTGTCGGAGCTTGCCATTGTGCTTGTTGCTCCATGGCTGCTTGCTCTGACCCTACGCAGATTACGGGTGGGCCTGGGTGCTGCGTTGGCTGCGCAACTGCTTGCGGCGGTGGTACTTCTCACGGCGCTTTTCGCTCCCGGAAGCAGCAGATTTTTGCTTCCCACTCCCGCAACGGCGCGCCTATTGAGCAGCAGTATCTCGACCTCGTTCACCGAATTTTCACAGCTCGTGGCTCCCGTGCCTGCAACCAAAGGCTTCATAATCGTCATTGCTGTCGGGTTCTGGCTGTTCATTAGTTTTGCCGATGCTGCTGCATTTCGATTCGCTGGTCCCGCTCAGGCAGCTACCCCGTTCCTGACCACCTTTCTTGCCGTTGGCCTCCTCTCGAGAGACTCTGCGCGCCTCAGTTCAACAGCGTGTTTCTTGGCCGGCCTCCTAGTCTTTACGGTCACGCAGCTCACACTGAGAGCGGCTAGATCTCGCTGGGATGGGTTACCGCACAGAAGCGCAACTGCTGGCTTTGCGCGCTCGGCCGTCCTTGTAGGCAGCCTGGCTGTCATTGGGGGACTACTCCTTGGACCTGCCGTAGCAGGGGCCACAGACCCGGTACTCAACCTGCGACAGCTTGGTCGCAGTCCCGAACCCCGAACTGTTGTGAGTCCGTTTGTTGGAATCCGGTCGCTGCTCGGAGAGCGCAGCAATACAGAATTGTTCACAGTCCGAGCAGATGCTCCGGCTTATTGGAGACTGACTGCATTAGAGGAATTTGATTCGGATCGCGATATTTGGATCTCTCGTGGCACCTATCAACGCAGCGATGGTGAACTGCCATCCAACCTCGGCCCAACGGTTTCGGGAACCACCTTGCGCCAAGAGATTCAGATTTCAGAACTGACTGGCCTATGGCTTCCGGGTGCCTATGAGCCAGCGCAGATCACAACAGATACTGAGGTCAGCTTTGATCGGGAATCCTCCTCGATCATCTTGGTTTCACCTGATTCCAAACTCACACCGAAATATCAGTTGGACTCGCTCATCCCAGATTTTGCTGCGGCCGCTCAAGCTCAGGCGGGAACCAAGAAGGAACTTGACCCGATCTATTTTGAGAAGAGCCAAAGTCCCGCGATTACCCCAGAACTGCTCGGGCAGATTACGGCAAACGCCACAACACCCTTTGAACAAGCCATTGCCCTTCAGAACTGGTTCCGCAGCCAGTTCCGTTATGACGACACTGTCGACTTCAGCCAATCCGCCGACCCGCTAGCCGAGTTCTTGCAGACTGCTGCGGGTTTTTGCCAGCAGTTCTCCTCTGCCTTTGCGCTCTTTGCGCGAGCTCTAGGTCTTGGGAGTCGCGTCGCAGTCGGGTTCACCCCAGGAGACCCCGTCGGGGTTGCGAACCAGCCTGAGCAGTCAGGCGATGCCATCCGTGAGTACCAGGTACGAGGCCGCCATGCCCATGCTTGGCCCGAGATTTATTTCGCCGATCTTGGATGGGTTCCATTTGAGCCAACTCCCGG
>CAMDAT010000190.1 GCA_945888825.1 Bifidobacterium breve
TCGGCCCCGCGGGTTATGTTCGACTCTGCGATGCTCACCCCAGCAGTAGTGAGAGATTGATCAGCGAACTTGCCGCAGGGGGCAGTCTGAACACATAGCGAGACCGTCCCAACGGTGGCCAAGTCGGCAAGCGACCTGATGTTCTTGGGGTTATTCGCCTTCGTCACGATTGTCAGAGAGTTCCGGGCAAAGATCTTCGATGGTGCAAGAACGAACTGTGCTTCTTCGAGGGCTTGCATCGGGGCAGTATCTGCAAATGCTGCGATATCGGCGGGAGCCCCCTGTTCGATCTGAGCTGCGATCTGTCCGGAGGAGCCGAAGTTGAGCGTGACCTTGGCCTTGGGGTGCTGTTCCATAAAGGCCTTGCTGATCTCAGTAAACGAAGAGTTCAGACTCGCTGCCGCAGAGACCAAAATGCTGCCCGATAGTTCTTGGGAGGCCTTAGTGGATTGAGTGTTCGCGGATTGAGTGTTCGCGGATTGAGTGTTCGCGGATTGATTGTCCGCCGAGTTCGAACTGCATCCGGTGCCGAACAGAGCAGTCCCTAGCAGCGCTGTGCTGAACGCGACTTTGCTGAGCAGCGCTGTGGCGATTCTGATTGCATGCCGATCGGAGCGCTGCCTGCGGCCGTGTCGGTGAATCACCTTGCAAGTTAGCTGTGAGTAGCTCGTAGTAGTTGGAGTGCGCATAGTCAACGGTTCTGTGGGGATCTGTGAGGTTCTGTCTGATTCTGTCGGGCTCTGCAGGCTGAGTCGGATCTGCTGCCTAAGTCAGTTCCGCGGGCTAAGCCTGTGGCAACTCAACGACCACGTTGGTTGACTTGACTGCCGCAGTTGCTAGGTCGCCTGGTTGCAGATTGAGCTCATCCGCTGCCTCTCGGGTCATCATCGACACCAGGCGATGCGGCGGGGAATGGATCTCTACGATAGCTACCAACTTGTCTCGTTCTACGCGGGTGATGATGCCCGTGAAGCGGTTGCGAGCCGATTGGTGCAAGACCGATTCTGGTTCGTACGCTGCGCCCTGCGTGCTCAGATAAGCCGCAAGGTCGATGCCGTCAATGATGCGACCTCGGCCGCTGTTCTCGGAGCTTTGCAGTTTGCCCTCCTCACACCATCTGCGAACAGTGTCGGGGCTCACTCCCAAAATCTCTGCGACTTGGCTGGGCTTATAGGTGGGCATTCGGATAATGGTAATCACCTTGTTGTATCTGCGTCATAAACTCAGGATATTTAATGCTTTAGCCCGACTATTCTGCCTATTTAAACGTATCTGCATGTCTCGTTTGTTTGATGGAAGGGGAGTAGGTGATCTCCGCCAACAGACCCGTTGATCAGTAACTGCCACTCCTTGGCGCACGCGATGGCGCACGCGATGGCGGGCGCTGCTAACAGCTGGGGAGTGGGTAACCGGTGGGCGGCAGTACCATCGATGCATGAGCACAAGCGGGCAGCAGAACAGTCACCCTGCTCTCGGCGATGCTCAGGCACATGGCCAGGGACATAGTCACGGCCACGGCCACGGCCATAGTCACGGACATGATGTTCGTGGGGCCCAGAAGAAGGCGCTCGTGTTCGCCATTGGTGCCAACACGCTGCTGCTCGGCGCTCAAGTTGCCGTTGGTTTGATCCTGGGTTCACTTGCGCTGCTTGCTGACTCCCTGCATAACGCCAGCGATGTGGTGGCCCTGATCGTGGCACTAATCGGCCAGAGCCTCGCTACCCGTCCAGCCACGCCTCGCCAAAGCTACGGGTTGGCCCGAGCAGAGATTCTCGGTGCGCTCCTGAACGGTGCAGTGCTTCTTGCGCTGACGGGCTGGGTGGTGGTCACAGCCATCGGAAGATTCTCGAACCCCACAACGCCCGACCCACTGCCACTGGCTGCGATTGGGTTTCTTGGTCTTGTAGTCAATGGCGGCAGTGCGTGGTACCTGAGTCGTAGCGGTGGCAGCAACCTAAATATTCGTGCGGCTTTCTGGCATCTTGTGGCCGACGCGCTCGGTTCGCTTGGCGTTATCTTGGCTGCTGCGGGGATCTACTTCTTCAATGCCGAATGGGCCGATCCCGCCGCCTCAATTCTGATTTCGGCGCTGATTCTGGTGGGTGTTTGGCGACTCATGAAAGACACCGTGATGGTGCTTCTCGAGGTCACCCCGAAGGGGATTGATCCCGACGAGGTAATTGCGGGGATTGAGTCGATGACAGGCATTCGTTCTGCCCATCATCTTCATATCTGGGCAATTGACTCTGATGCCACTGCGCTGACTGCACACCTAGAGCTTGAAGACGGAACAGACCTGCATCGTGCTCAGGAACTAGCTGATGCGGCGAGAGTGCTGGTGCATGATCGCTTCAACATTGCGCATGCCACGTTTGAGCCGGAATGCCACGATTGTGCGGCTCCTGACCATACCCACGCGAATGGAACTGCACAGTAATCCTGAGTCTCCGCTCAAACGCACTCGGTGAGCTGCCCGCTGAGGTTCAGCCGTCACACCTAAAGTGAGGGTGGTGAAGGACCTCATGCCCACCCAAGTGCTCAGAACTGCAAACCGTCTGCTGATAGGCGCCTCACTTGCAATGACCCTGCTGCTGTTTGCTGGATGCTCGAATGCGCAGGATTCGAAAGAAACCTCGACTTCAACCGCTGACCCTGCCGCCGGGAGCGAGTCTGCGATGGTGCATAACAGTGCCGACGTGGCCTTCGTGACCGGGATGATCCCTCATCACGAACAAGCTGTTGAGATGTCAGATCTTGTTCTCGCTCAGCCCGTCTCTGCCGCAGGCTCAAACGCTGAGGTCAGGGCGCTTGCTCAGCAGATTGCTGATGCACAGGCCCCCGAAGTTGAGCTGATGGAAACTTGGCTCGAGGATTGGGGCATGAGCAGCGACACTGTTACAGATGACGGCGGCATGAATATGGGCGGCGGAGAGAAGGACGGCCATGATATGGCCGGCCATGGTTCGGGCAGCGGTGAGATGAACGGCGGTGAGATGGACGACGGTGAGATGAACGGCATGATGACCGAGTCACAGATGAACGAGCTTTCACAGGCGACTGGGGCTGAACTCGATCAGCTCTACCTCGAACTGATGATTGCTCACCACGAAGGCGCAATCGAGATGGCCCAAACCGAGCTCAAGGGTGGCAGGAATCCTGCGGCGCTCAAGTTGGCTCAAGGGATTATCGACACTCAGCAGGCAGAGATCGAACAGATGCAGGCGTTGCTCACCACAGAGCCCTAAAGAATCCTCGGGTCGATAGGGGGCCAGAGCAATCTTCTGAACCCACTTGGCGAGTCCGGCGCTCGCCCCGGGTGAATCGCATTAGCCCTTCTTGACTCTTTCTTTTTGCGGGACCTCGCATCGCCTACCGAAATTCTGGCACCGAACAGAATCACGGGGATAGCAGGCGACTAGAGTCACAGCTGTGGCTGCAGACGCTGATGAACCGAAGCGTGACGAGTCGACAGACACTCCCGCCCCCGGCGAAGTGACGTTCTGGGAACGCGGCGAGGAGCCTGAATTCGGCCGAATAGCGTTCTTCACAGATGCAGTGTTCGCGATAGCACTTACTCTTTTGGTGCTCGACCTGCGCCTGCCTCGGATGTCGGGGAACCCCAACGATCCAGCGTCGATTCTGAACGCTCTGGGGGACTTGACTCCAAAATTCGTCTCGTTCGGTATCGCCTTTGCTCTTCTTGCCAAATACTGGATAGCTAATCACGGCTTCTTCGCCCGCATCGGACGGTTTGACAAGCGGTACCTAACCATCTGTATGTGTTACTTAGCTACTGTCGCATTCCTGCCATTCCCGACTTCGCTGATCGGCGAATACGAGAGCAACCCCATTTCTGGGGTTCTATTCGCACTGTCCCTTGCTGCGGTGAGTGGCTTCGAGACAGTTCTGTTGTGGCACGCTCAGAGGGCAGGACTCATGCGAACGCCAGCCTCGACTGAGGTCTACCGCTGGCAGGTATCTGTTGCGCTCATCCCGTTTTTCATGTTCTTAGTGACGATCCCGCTTGCCTTTGTCTCTCCGACAGTGATGTTGTTGAGCTGGATTGTGATTGCGCCGCTGGCTGGCCGATGGGCTCACCGACGCAAACCAGCCGCCCCAACCTCGGGGCAGAACCCGATTCCAGATGGAGACAGATGTGAGTAGTTCCAAGCCCCTTTGCGCAGCAGAGACTGGTGATTCGCCGACTCGCACTTCTTCGCAACAAGGGCATGCCAAGAAGATCTTTCTTGGGGTCACATTGTTCGCAGCGCTGACCTTGGCCTTCGCCGGCACGGCTTCAGCGCACGTTGAGCCTTCTCCGAGCGAGGTCCAAGCGGGTAGCACGCAGACCGTAGCGTTCACGGTTGAACACGGATGCGGTGAGAGCCCGCTAACTCAAGTTGAGATGCAACTGCCCGCTGGGCTGACAGCGGTGAGCGTGCCAGAAACCCCTCAAGGCTGGACGGGTACCGTCACCGATTCAGTCGTCACCTTTCAGGGTGGCCCGCAACCTGCAAAGGAAGAGATTCGGTTCGCTATTCTGGCCACATTCCCCGACGCTGCAGGAACGATGCTCGGATTCCCAACAATTGAGACCTGTGAACAGGGCACCGTTGAGTGGATCCAACCAGTTGTGAGCGGCGAGGAAGAACCAGAATTCCCAGCGCCCACGGTGACGCTAACTCCAGGTGTTGCAGTAACTGCTGCTGAGGGTGATGCAGTCGTGCCAGAAAGTTCTGCCGCTGCAGAAGGTGCCGAACCGTCTGCAGGCAAAAACGAGTCCGACAAAGAGGAAGCATCCACCACCAAAGCGGCAGAAACCTCGGACCCTTCGAGTACCAACTTCCTTCCCTACGCACTCATTGGGCTTGTAGG
>CAMDAT010000191.1 GCA_945888825.1 Bifidobacterium breve
CCGGTGACCTCGCCTTCTGCAGGCACGTTGGCAAAGTACAGCCACCAAATACTCAGAACAATCATGATGGTTCCGAGTACACATTCGATCTCTAGCCCAACAAGTTCTGACTCGGTTGCAGTCAGCGAGGTCTTGACAAAGGACTCACCCAACATGATGACAGTAAAGATGCCGAGTCGTTCGGCAAGCTTTTTTGTGTCAAGGCCAAGACCTTTCAGAGACTGAGTCTGAAGCCCTGGTGAAATCAGAAGAATCAGGCCGAGCAGCCACAAGAGCAGATAGCCGGGGTCGGGGTACCAAGGTGAGAACGCAAAGACCAGAGCCGCTGCCAGACAGGCCCAAATCCTGATGATGGAAAACGATCTGAGTTCCGGCTTGAGTTGTTGAGCCTTCCAATGAATTCCCGCTAGCAACAACAGCGTGGCGGAGTACAGGGGACCAGTCAGGAGGGTGTGGTCATAGATCCCATCCGCAGCTGACACGGCAGCAATCAGCAGGAGAATCTGACCGATCACCAGAGTGCGGATGACAGCGGAGTCTCGGCCTAGCAAGTTGAGTACAAGCGTGGTCGCTACCCAGACTGCCCAGATCAGGATGAAGACCATGCCAATCCACGCCAGATTCTCGAGGGTTGGATCATGGGAGTACCCGAACGAGAGTACGACTACTGCAGCAACAAAAAACAAGTCGTAGAGCAACTCAAGCGCCGCAGGAGCCGGAGTTCTGCGCTTCAGCATCAGGTTCTCGTTCCTTCAGCCTGTTTGGCCACTTTGCTCCTGACGGAATTGCTGCCAATAACGGTTGAGACCATAAGCGCAGCGAGCAGCACGCTCAGACCACGCAACTCGTTGGAACTTATGGCTACGGTCGCAAATGTTGCAACAGGAACGCAGATGCAGGCTGCCGCGAAAATGCCAGCCACTCGCTTTGAGTGAGCCTGCCCCGAGAGAAGCTCAAGAATCACCATCGATACCAGTACTCCACAAAGGGGAAGCGATAGGTAGAGAGCAGCCGAGGATGGGACTTCTTTTCCGAAACTATTCGTGGCGAGCGCTGCGCCAACGGCAACACCCACAATCGATAGGTGTAACGGTAAGTGGGTCAGCATCCACGTGTTGTGTCCGCCCCGTCCGGCGGTCGGACCAACCGAGGGAGCATTCGAGAAATACAGCCACCAGATTGCAAACACGATCACAAAGTTCGCAATCAGGCTGATAACGCTGAGGCCCTTCATGTCATATTCCGTGGCAGTCAGGGCAGTCTTTACGAAAGTCTCTCCCAACATGATGACTGTGAAGGCTCCGAAGCGCTCAACAAGATGATGGGTTTTTATGGTTTGACCTCCGAGCGGATCTGATCGAAGCGAGGGTGCAAGCACAATCAAGAATCCAAGCGGCCAAAGGAGCAGGAAAGCGTTCTCGCCGACCCTTGATGAGCATGCAATCAGGGCCGCGGCAACCACAAAGTAGCGAATACGAATCCTGGTATAACCAACCATCTTCGGGTTGCCCCGAGCAGAGACTGCCAGCATTGCAGAAACTAAAAGCAGGGTGAGACCCAGCAGTGGCCCAACAAACTTGGAGTGAGTCTCGAGGTCATCCGCGGCAGAAATGGACAGTAAGACGATCAGCAGCATCTGCCCGAGGACCAAGGCACGCATGAGGTTGTTCTGCTCTCGATCCAAGTTGAACAGGAGCGAGGTTTGCATCCAGATCAACCAGATCACGGCAAAGACCGAGATCAACCAAAACAAGTTGTGCGCTGTTGGATGGTGAGAGTACGAATCAGAAAGCACCACCACAGCGGCCACAAAAATCAGGTCATAGAACAATTCCAGAGCGATCGGTCCGGGTGCCCCAACAAGACCTGCGACGGTAGAAGGGAGGTTTTGCGGCGGCGGATCTGAGCTCACTGTCACAGATTAGGGCCAGCGCAGGGTGGGCTTGGTATTCCACATTCTGGTGTTGAGTGGTGGGTGGAGTACAGTACGAAGGTACCAACTGGCCGATAACGCGCTCAGAGGCAGCGTTGAAACGGTCCACCGTTCAGAGAAACTGAAGTCAGA
This sequence comes from Bifidobacterium breve, assembly GCA_945888825.1. Lineage (GTDB taxonomy): Bacteria > Actinomycetota > Acidimicrobiia > Acidimicrobiales > Microtrichaceae > IMCC26207. The sequence goes on from CAMDAT010000191.1 coordinate 2,066, forward strand.
CGACTTCCACCTCTCGAGCGGTTCGGGCGTCCGGTGCCGGCGCTCGGCCAGTCCACCCCCCGACGGTGTCGCCTCTTCCCGTCGATCCGGCTTCCCCTTCGCGCACTCCCTGTGCGCGGCCCCATTCCGGGGCGTCGAAAAATTTGGAGTAGTAATGAATTCCCCAATCCCCACCGCGTCTCTTGACGCGCAGGACCAAGACGTATCCGCTCAGGAACGAGCAGTGACCGAACCAGAACAGAATGGCTTCGAGGCAATCGGCGTTCCCGCCGGACTTGCAAAGAGCCTGTTCAAACGCGGCATTACGGCCCCGTTCCCCATCCAGGTAGCAACGCTGCCGCCGGCACTCGAAGGGCGCGACGTTTGTGGCCGTGCCCCTACTGGCTCGGGCAAGACCCTTGCCTTTGGAATCCCGCTGATGTTGCGTGTCGGCCGCGCCCGTCCGAATCACCCGAGAGCACTCGTACTTGCACCAACCCGCGAGCTCGCAGCGCAGATCACCGACGAGTTGCGGCAGCTCGGAGACTCTGAACAAACAGTCGAGGCCTTCTACGGCGGTGTTGGTTTTGGTAATCAGCTTCGTGCTCTGCGCAATGGCGTAGATGTGGCAGTTGCTTGTCCTGGTCGCTTGGCCGACTTGATTAATCAGGGCCATGTTCACCTGAATGAGGTTGACCTTGTTGTCCTCGACGAGGCGGACCGCATGGCCGATATGGGGTTCTTGCATGAGGTCAAGCGTCTGCTTGATGCTTGCGCGTCACCCCGCCAAACCTTGTTGTTCTCGGCAACGCTTGACGGCGACGTTGATGTGATCATTAAGCGATACATGAACAACCCAGTTCGCCACGAAGAGGCCGGAGCTGACTCTGAAGGCGATACTGCAGAGCACATGTTTTGGGCAGTGGAGCGAGCGGATCGCGTAGAAATGACTGCGCAAATCGTTGCTCGAACGGGCCCAACTGTGGTGTTTTGCCGAACCAAGCGCGGCGCTGATCGTGTTGCAAAGCAACTTGAACAGCGCGGCGTGCGAGCCGTTGCCATTCACGGCGACCGCAGCCAAAGCCAGCGTGAACGTGCCCTTGAGCAGTTCCGTCAAGGTCGGGCTCAGGCGATTGTTGCAACCGATGTTGCGGCCCGCGGAATTCACGTTGATGGCGTTGCCTGCGTGATTCACTTTGATCCTTCTGAAGACCCAAAGGATTATGTGCATCGCTCTGGACGCACCGGTCGTGCCGGTGCTGCTGGGTCAGTCATCAGTTTCGTAGGGCGTGATCAGCGTCGCGATATGAATCAGCAACAGCGTTCGCTCAAGCGCAAGTTTGAGATTGTTGATGCCAACCCGGCTGGCCTCCCCGAGGCTCCGCCATTTGTGGCACCCCCTGCGCGCCCCGAGCGAAGCAATTCGGGCGGCGGTCGCCCCGGTAGCCGTAATGGTGGCAGTCGTAATGGTGGCAGTCGTAATGGCGGCGGTCGTCCCGGTGGCCAGCGTAAGGGTGGTCGTCCTGGCGGCCCTCGTAAGGGCGCACGCAGCTCCGGTTCTGGCAGTTCTGGTAACTCTGGCTCCGGCAACTCTGGTTCTGGTAACTCTGGTTCAGGGTCGCAGCGCGCCAGCCAAGGACGCTCTTCAGCGGCTCGCTGAGTGCGGTTCAGCCACTGATGAGAGAGAATTTCTTCGTTAGATCAGTACGAGAATCGGAGTTGTAGTTCATGGGTATGGCAATGGGCCCGGGCGGTCACGGCAATCTGCAGTCCTTCTCCAAGGATCGCTCAGTCAATCGGCATCAGCTTGCGCCAGGTACTTTGCGTCGCATCGCAGGTTTTGCGCGACCGTACCGGGTCAAAATCGTTCTGTTTGTGATTCTGATTTTGATTGGGGCAGTACTTGGTGCGCTCTCGCCGTTGATCTATCGAGAGATCATCGACGTGGGCATCAAAGACAGCAACACAGCCCTAGTGATCCAGCTTGGCGGCTTGCTGGCATTGCTTGCTGTGGTTGGCGCGGCTAGTTCGCTGGTGCAACGGTGGTTCTCCTCTCGTATCGGTGAAGGCCTGATCTTCGATCTGCGAACTGCAGTGTTTGATCATGTGCAACTTCAGCCAGTGGCCTTCTTTACACGCACTCAGACTGGGTCTCTGGTGACTCGGCTGAATAGCGATGTCATCGGTGCACAGCAGGCGTTTACCTCTACGTTGTCCAACGTGGTGGGCAACTTGGCCACGCTGATCGCCACTCTTGTGGCCATGCTGTTCTTGTCTTGGCAGATCACACTTCTTGCGCTGATTCTGTTGCCGCTGTTCTTGCTGCCAGCGCGAAGCCTAGGACCCAAGCTGTCTGCAATTACTCGTGAGCGCTATCAACTCGATGCGGCCATGGGGCAAACCATGACCGAACGGTTCAATGTCTCGGGCGCACTTCTAGTCAAACTTTTTGGTCGCCCCAAAGACGAGTCGGCAACCTTTGCGCAACGCGCCGGCCGAGTTAGAGACATTGGGGTGACAACCTCTATGTACTCGATGGTGGTGCTCACTGCGTTGACCATTGTCGCTGGTCTAGCAACAGCGTTGGTCTACGGCCTTGGTGGCGTTCTGGTGATCCGCGGTGGATTACAGATTGGAACCCTGGTTGCTTTGACTGCGTACCTGAACCGGCTCTACGGCCCGCTTACCTCGTTGTCGAACGTGCAAGTCGATGTAATGACCACGTTGGTGAGTTTCGAGCGTGTGTTTGAAGTGTTGGATCTGGCACCGGGCATCGTGGAGCAGGAAAACGCCGAACCACTCCCAGTTGGTCCTACTGCAGTCGAGTT
>CAMDAT010000192.1 GCA_945888825.1 Bifidobacterium breve
CGAGTTGCCATTGGTTGCCAAAGTCATGGCCGGAACTGGTCACTACGATGCGATTCTGGCCTTGGGCTGTGTCATCCGTGGAGACACTGCACACGTTGAATATGTTGCGGGCCCGGCAGCGGATGGCATTTTGCGATCACAGCTCGAGACCGAGATTCCAATCATCGTTGGCGTTCTCACAGTTGAAAACCGCAGGCAGGCGATGGTCCGATCCGTGGTGGATGATGATGTGGCGGGAGATAACAAGGGCGCCGAGGCTGCAGAGACTGCGCTTGAAATGATTGCAGTGCTCGAAACAGTACGAGCGGGTTGAGACTGCGGCCTGCCACAGGTGAGTGAGCTACTCGCTGTTTCTAGCGATTGCAAAGCTCGCAACAACTGCTAGTGATGTTGCAACGTTGAGTGAGTCAACCCCGTTGCTCATGGGGATTCGTACCAAGGCGTCACAGAGCCCAAGGGTTTCTGCAGATAGGCCCGGACCCTCCGCCCCGAGGAGAAACGCCACAGGCGGGTCCAAGGTGCCCTGCATCCCAGCAATTCCGACTGCTTCGGCTTGTGGCTTCGGGGTAAGGCCAACCAGGCGAAAGCCGGCCTCACGAACCTGCTGTAGCGCCGAATTCAGATTGTCGACACGGGTCCAGTCTGTGCTGAGGACATGACCTTGAGATACGCGAATACTCCGTCGGTACAGCGGATCAGAGGTTCGGGCATCAATGAGAACAGCGTTAACCCCAAGAGCGGCAGCATTACGAAAGATCGAGCCAACATTCTCGTGATCGTTGATGCCTTCCAGAATCACTAGGCGCTGAGTGTCTTCCAGAATGGCGTCAAGAGATGGCTGCTCAGTACGACTGACTGCAGCAAGTACGCCTCGGTGGACATCGAATCCTGTGACCTGAACCAATACATCACGTGAGGCGACGAGAACTGCGATGTCGAAACTTTCGCAGAGGTCAATCATGTCTGTCAGTGTCTCAGCACGATTTGGGGTGAGGAGGACTGAACGAATAGCGCTGGGTTCCCGCCGGGTCTCTCGGTCGAGCAATCGCTGAACTGCCAGCACACCTTCGACTATGAAGAACCCAGTTCTGGCAGAGGTTGCATCAGTCAGATTGCAGTAGTCGCTGAGTAATGGATCATCAGAGCTATCGATCAACAACATCTGTTAGCTGAATTGCTCTTGAGCCTCAGGAGTTTGGCCTTTCTGTGCCCAATTTGTCTGTAGAAGCTCACGAAACTCGTTGGCCGGCATTGGTTTGGCATACAGGTAGCCCTGGCCAAGCTTGCAACCAAGCGCCTTGAGCAACTCACCTTGTAGTTCCTCTTCGATCCCCTCGGCGATTGTCTTTACCCCGAGCTGTTCGGCGAGTTGAAGCACTGCAGTGACGATCCTTTGATTGGTGAAACTGTCGAGATCATCAACAAAGGTCTTATCAATCTTCAGCACGTCGAACTCGAACTGCTGGATGTAGCCAAGCGAAGAGTAGCCAGTACCAAAGTCATCAATCGCTAGGCGTGTGCCAAAGGATCGGAGCTGCTGCATCGTTGACGCAATCATCTCGGTATCGGTTATGAGGGTTGACTCAGTGACCTCAAGAACTAGGCGCTCAGCGGGTAGCCCAGTGCGTTCAAGGATGTCAGAAACTTTGCCCACGATACGTCGATCATGGAGTTGCTGAACCGACAGATTTACCGAGATCGTGAAATCCTCGACTAGCTGATCAAACTCGTGTCGCCATGCGCCTAGGTCCGTGCAGGCCGTGTTGAGCATGAACTCGCCAATGGGCGCAATCAGCCCAGATTCCTCTGCGAGCGGAATGAACAACCCAGGCCCGACCAAACCGCGTTCTGGATGCCTCCAGCGCACGAGAGCCTCGGCCCCAACAATCTTTCGGGTTTCAAGCTGAACAATCGGCTGATAGAAGGCCTCGAACTGCTCCTGGGCCACTGCCCGTGCAAGATCAGCCCGGAGTTCGAGCCGGTCGAAGGTGGCAGTGTGCATGAAGCTCTCGAAGACAACAACCTGGCGTTTGCCAAGCCCCTTTGCTTTGTACATGGCAGTGTCGGCATTTTGCAGAAGCAACTCAGCCGAATTGCTGCGGTCATGATCGAAGGCCAAACCAGCCGAGGCGGTGACGGAAAGTTCCCGACCCTCAATGATGAAGGGGGCACTCAGTGTGGTCAGAATGTGCTCGCAAAGATCTGTTGTCGGCTTCTCACCGTGCGCACGCTCAAAAGCCACCACGAACTCATCGCCACCAATTCTTGCTGCCGCATCCCCAGGATCGAGTAAGCCGGTTAGTCGAGCGGCGATTGCAACAAGCAGGCGGTCGCCGAATGCGTGGCCAAGGGAGTCGTTGATCTCTTTGAAGTTATCAATGTCGATCAAGAGGGCCGAGACCGTTGTAGTCCCGCTATTTCTCTGCAGGGTTTGGGTCAGTAGGTCGAGCACGCGCCTGCGGTTGGGGAGTCCGGTGAGTTCATCATGGTTGGCCTGATGTAGCAACAGGTCATCCATATGCTTTCGATCGGTGATATCTCTTGCATTCAGGACCAGTCCGCCGACTGCAGGCTCGTCACGAAGGTCCGTCAGGGTTGTCTCAAGCACTCGCCAGTCGCCAGTGAGCGAACGAAAGCCAAATTCAATTGCCGCAGAGTTCCAACCGTGAACCGGTTGACTTGGGTCGAGGAGTGCCTCAATAGGCAGTGTGCTATCTGCAAACACGTCGCCCAACTGTCGGCCATGGATCTGCTCAGCTGGCAACTCCACAGCAGCCTCTACTGAGGGGCTTGCGTAGCGAATCGAACCACACGGGTCGAGCACGATGACTAGGTCAGTCGAGTTTTGTACCAAGGCCTTAAATCGGGCTTCGGAATGCAACAAGCGCTCCTCGGCCATTTTTCGGTCTCCAATTTCGCGAGCGTTCAGGACAAGGCCGTTGATACTCGGATCCTCGCTGAGATCGGTACCACCAATTTCAAACCAGGCGTATGTGCCAGCGAAATGGCGTAAACGAACTTCGCTAGTCTCGGAGGAACCCTGCTTCGCTTGCTTGATCAGAGCGAGTGCCGCAGTGCGGTCGTCACGATGGACAAGCGCGAGCAGATCGAACTCCTTAAAGCTGATTGCTGGATAGCCCAGTAGTCGTGCTGCGACTGGCGAGATATAGCTACAACTCAAATCTTCCTGAAGTACGAGAACAATATCGGAGGAGTTGTCAATCAGAGCCCCGAACCTCTCCTCGCTCCGTTGTAGGACCTGCTGCTCAGTGAGATCCACAGACCGGAAGGCAATCGCCGATTCGCGACAGAGTGCGAGTACGGCATTGTGTTCAACATCGCTCAACGCATGCTTGGAACGTACAAGGAAGGCGGCCCGAAGATCAGGCCGGATCCTGACAGCCCCAACGTTGATAATGCTTCCGTCTGGGCCGGGGTGAGCTTGCAGCTGGCCAGCGGAGGGAAGGCCATGTTGGCCATCAGCTAGCTCAGAAGCATCATCGAGGAAGAAGTTCGCAGCTGCCGAGAGTTGTTGAGGGCTCGTGGAATCTAGCGTGAACTCGGTACGCAGCTCGGCACTCAGGAAGTTCTTCCCCAGTACCTGCTCGGCACCCACAGTGATCACATGGATGATGTCCTGAGTGGTCTCGGCCCCAACGAGACGCTCTCCCACGTGGCGGAGCGATTCCTCTGTCTCTGCCAAGAGCTCATTCTGGCGAACCAGCCTTCCGAGTCGCACAACTACCAATGGTGCAAGCGCCAGCGCCGCCAGAGCCGGAAGAACCAGCCCGGCTGTATTTCCGCGAAGCAGTGCGATCAGAATAAGCACTGGGGGAGTAAGCAGAGCCAGAGCAAGAATGCTGATTCTGCGATTGGTGAGTCTTCGCAGCAGCGTCGGGTCAGAGGGCCGAGAGGTGAGCAGAACTACAGACGGGTGTAGCAATCCAGCTACTGCGAAAATGAAGGCCAGAGGAGCAACGTAGAGGCGTGCCTCAGTTCCAAGTCGACCAGCGGTTACGAGAGTCGCCACGAGATCAAGTGCAAATGTTGCGACTAGTCCAGCAGCTAGTAATCGGTTGCTGACGGATCGCTGCGCCCCAGATACAAGGGCAAGTAGCGCTGCGACTACCAACAAGAGAGACAGCGCAGCGTAGACACAGTTGGTCAGCTTGTGAGCCAGAGGTGCTGTGCTGCTCTGCAGATACGGCAGGAGCACCAGGGTCCACTGCAGCAAAGCGACAGCGACACCTCCAATGATTGCATCGAGGAGCGGATCGAGCGTGATTCGCTCGACTCGAGTCTTGACGATTGAGAGGATTGCAACCAGAAACAGTCCAACCGAAACAAAGCTGAACGCATCAGCGAATGATGGGAACGGGTAATCGATCCCGCGAATCTCGCTATCAACAAATCGTACGATTCCCCCAGCTAGGGCTAGGGCGCCTGCGACAATGATGAGGCTTGCCGGTTTGCGGATATTTGCCGGGAGCTTTCTCACTCGGATCCCAGCAACGACTACCGATGTCCAGCCAAATAATGAATACCACACTGGCTTTAGTGCTGTTGGCATCACCAGAAAAAGGACTGCCCAGACCGCGCTGCCAATGAGGTAACGGCGAAGCACCGAGCGCTCGCTCGCCTTTCCACGGATGGGTTTCATTCTGGGGATGTTGCCCGACATCAATTCCTCGACGCTGTTTGTAGTGTCCTGCCTTTCGGCAGTTCGACAGCGTTGTTGAGGAATTAGAGAAAATTCTGAGTCGCCTTCAGTTCCCTGCTTCGGCTGCGCTGCGTGGGGGACTCAGATTTGCTTCCGGAGCTGTTCCTTCATCGACGGTGGCAACGGGTGCTC
>CAMDAT010000193.1 GCA_945888825.1 Bifidobacterium breve
GACGTTGACCCAAGCGTAGAGATCTACTTAATGGAGCGGGCCGATCGCTACCCGGGAATCATTGTGGAACGCAAGGCAATCCGTTCCTATCCATACGGCAACCTCGCCGCCCATTTACTTGGCTATGTGGGCGAGATCAATGAGAAGGAACTCGTTGAACGCGGCGGACAACTCCCAGGTTCCGAGAACAGCTCCACGACTGCTCCAACAACGACTGCTCCCTCAACCTCTCCAGGCAGTTCCTCCGGAGCGGACTCGGGTACCAGACTTACTGACTACCGGCTCGGTGACTCGATCGGTAAGGGCGGGGTCGAGCGCTCCTACGAGGCTGATCTTCGAGCAGTTCCCGGGGAACGAACAATCGAGGTCAACGCAAAGGGCGACCTGGTTGATGTGCTGTCTTTGAAGTCTCCCGTCGTTGGTGACGATATTTGGTTGACCATTGACATCGATCTGCAGGCCCACGCAGAGCGACTGCTTGCTGCAAAGATTCAGGACTTACGAGGGAGACGAGACAAGGAGAACAACCGGCTCAACGCACCGCAGGGCTCTGTCATCATCGAAGATCCCCAAAACGGGCAGATTCTGGCCATGGCTTCTTACCCCGACTACGACCCAAGCGTCACAGTCAATGGCATCTCTCAAGAGCAGTGGGAGGCCTTTAATGATCCCAATAGTGGCCTTCCGCTTGTTAATTGGGCGTTACAAGGAACCTACGCTCCCGGGTCCACCTTTAAGCTGTACACGGCCCTAGCTGGCTACAACTCTGGCTACCTTCGCAATGGCACTGAAGTGGTCAATGACCCTGGTGTGTACACAATCGAGAACTGCAAGGGCGAAAAGTGTCAGGTCCGAAATGCAGGGTCAACCCCTCATGGGACCGTCAACATGGCTTCCGCTCTGACAGTTTCTTCGGATGTTTATTTCTACAAACTCGCTGACAAGTTCTGGAATCTCACAGACCAATATGGGGAGACTCCGATTCAGGATGCTGCGGCACAGTTTGGCCTCGGCGCAAAGACGGGAGTACCACTTTCAGGAGAGAACCCTGGTCGTCTTCCCACTCCGGCAAGCCGCAAGGCGGCCTTCGAGGCACGGCCTGACTTGTTTATGACAGGAGACTGGCGCTCGGGCGACAACATCAATACCTCCATTGGGCAGGGAGATGTTCTTGCAACCCCTCTGCAGATCGTCAACAGCTACGCCACCTTCGCTAATGGCGGCACTCGCTATCAGCCGCAGATCGTGACCAAGGTGACAAGACCAAACGATCTGACGTTGCCAGCTAATGACCCAGCGAATTACAAACTCATCCGACAAGTTGAGCCTGTGGTTCAGGGAACGATTCAGATTCAGCCCGATCAGTACGCCAAGATTTACGATGGCTTGCTCGGCGTGACTCAAAGCGCGTTCGGAACGGCGTCCGCCTCTTGGCAGGCATCCAAAACAGCGTGGCCGATGGCAGGGAAGACTGGAACAGCTCAGGTGTCAAAGAAGGCAGATACATCGCTGTTTGCGGCATGGGGTCCGGCTGGCACTGGCGAGCCCGCACGGTATGCAATCTCGGTCGTGATCCCAGAGTCTGGTTTCGGTGGCGAAGTAGCAGCACCATTAGCCTTCCGAATCATGGAGCCGCTCTCGTTTGGAACCTTGTTGCCGGCATGTCCTAGCGCCGATCAGTCGGCATGTGCAGCCGCGGCAGACGCGGCTTCAGCGGCTAGTGGAAATGACGTCACCTCAGGGTCAGCAGACTGATGCAATCGATCGGCGTTGATCGACGCAGCATCTCTGGGTTTCGCGGTCGGGACGTGTCCTCTGCTTGGAAGCACGTAGACATCGTTCTACTTGTGGCCACCGCACTGGTGCTGCTGTTCGGGCTAGTGATGGTCTATAGCGCTACGCGTCGGTTCCCCGGTGGGACTGGGATCCTGCTTCGGCAAGGATTGTTTGTTGTCGTTGGCATCGCTGCAATGTTTGGCGTATCCCTCATTGATTATCGCCGAATTGCTGACTGGTGGCAGATCATTTACGGGGTGGCGATGTTGGTGCTAGCCGGAGTGCTGTCACCTTTGGGATCGCTTGGCGCATTTGGTACAAAGGGCTGGTACGCCTTCGGCCCGCTCGTGTTTCAACCCGTCGAGATTGCCAAACTTGCAACGGTGCTAGCTGTTGCTTCGTACCTCGGTTCAGTAGACCGGGTGGATCTGCGACGACTCGGAACAGCGCTGGTTCTGCTTGTCGTTCCGATGGGGCTGACGATGCTTCAGCCAGACTTGGGCTCTGCCCTGGTATTCATCGTTGTTGGCTTAGGCATGTTGGTCGTGGGCGGTGTGCGCATGCGCCACCTATCCATTCTGGTCATTCTTGGCGTTGTTGCTGTCTTCGGCATTTTGCAGAGCAGCGCTCTGGATCAGTACCAGAAGGATCGCATAACAGCCTTTGCAAACCCAGACGGCGTCTCGGCCAAGGCCCGATACAACATCGATCAGGCTCAGACTGCAATCTCTTCGGGTGGTTTGACGGGTTATGGACTCGGGAAGGGGCCATCGACTCGCTTGGGGTACGTGCCAGCGCAGCAGACGGACTTCATCTTTACTGTGGCGGGCGAGGAATTCGGGTTCGTTGGATCAGGACTCTTGCTGATTCTGTTTGCAATCATGATCTGGCGAATCTGGAGAGCGGCCCAACTTGCAGCTGACTCGATGGGTACCTTGTTGTGTATTGGCGTGATGTCGATGTTTTTGTTTCATATTTTCGAAAACGTGGGCATGAATCTGGGAATTATGCCTGTCACGGGAATCCCCCTACCGCTGGTCTCTCAGGGAGGATCAGCCGTAGTCGCCTCGTGTATTGCCTTAGGCCTAGTGCAGTCAGTGCATATGCACCGCTACGCCTAACGGCCCAAGAACTGCCCTGCTTGTGATTGGCCGATCTACTGGCACGGCGATTGTGCCCGAGTGGCAGTAGACTATGTCCACCATGTTCGCTCTTCAGGTCGAATTCACCAAGAATTCGGTCGATACCACTCCCTTTCCTCAGAGTTTCCTTGACTCCCTGTTTCACCTTGTGATCAGAGCAGTGCGTGGATTCTTAGGAAGAGTTCTGCGAAGGCAAGCCCAACCCGACTCCTCGGGAACGCTTACATCAACTGCTTCGAGCGTTGAATTTCTGAAGTCAGACATGGTGCATTTTTCGCAGCATCTAAGAAATCACGAGAACCATACGTTCGAGTCGATCAAGACCGTGGACCTGTCATACCCATCAACCTGCGCTCGTAGCCGGTTGAACCACCTTCATATAAACGAACGACAGCTAAGCGCAGGACTCAGTGATCCTGCCAAAGCCGTCTCCACACGTGAGCGCGTTGGCGCCATGAGAGGAGTGTCCCATGTCGGACACCGAATCGAATCCACCACAGGCTACAAACTCGGCCGCTGTACCTTCAGTGGTTCCACCACAGGCAGCCCAACCGGAGGCTCCTCGCAAGCCACAAATTGGGGATTCCATGCCGGCCCCAAGGTCAGCCACCCCAACTGCGACTCCCACAAGTACTTCCGCTAGTTCGGCAGAGCAAGGGGAGGGAACGACTGCAGCGCGCAAGCGGCGGCGTCGACGCGGCCGTGGTGGTAGCGGCGGTGGCGGTGCTGCTGGCACAGGTGCACAGTCCGAGGGCGGCCAAGATGCGGGTGGGCAGAACAACGGCGGCCAGAAGCAGAGCGGCCAGAATCAGAGCAGTCAAAATCAGGGCGGCCAGAATCAGGGTGGCCAGCGTCAGGGTGGCCAGCGTCAGGGTGGCCAGAACAGTGGCGGGCAGAAGCAGGGCGGCGGTCAGAAACAGGGCGGCCGCCAAGGGAATCGCCCCAAGCCCGTAGAAGCCGTGCTTCTAGATGAGGATCCCCTTCAGCTCGACGAAAAGACGCTCAAGCAAAGAGGCGGCAAGAGCCGCAACGGACGTGCCGTTGGCCGATTCCAAATGAATGTTCAGGTTCGAGGTGAGGCTACGCAAATCGCCATTCTCGAGGGCCGATCCTTGGTTGAGCACTATGTATCCAAGCCCACTGATGACACCACTCAGATTCACGGAAACATCTATATCGGCAAGGTAGAGAACGTGCTCCCGGGCATGGAAGCTGCGTTCATCGACATTGCAACTCCCAAGAATGCGGTGCTCTATCGCAGCGACGTCGTCCACGATGCTTCAGAACTCGACAAGCGCGCTGAGCCGCCTCGGATTGAGGATGTTCTCAAGTCCAAGCAGTTGATTCTGTGCCAAGTCACCAAAAATCCCATTGCGCACAAGGGTGCACGGCTGACGCAAGAAGTCTCCCTGCCTGGCCGCTTTGTTGTGCTGGTTCCCAACTCGAGCACGTTTGGTATTTCCAAGCGCTTGCCAGATGATGAACGCAAGCGTCTTCGCCAATTGCTAGATCGTGTCAAGCCTAAACAGCATGGAGTGATTGTTCGCACAGCAGCTGAAGGTGTCACGGCAGAGGAGCTTGAACGCGACGTTGCCCGTCTCGTCAAGCAATGGGATCGCATCTCGGACCTTGCAGCTAAGCAGAATCGGCCTGGTCTGTTGTACCGAGAGCCAGAGTTGGCCGTGAGGTTCATTCGCGAAGAGTTCAGTGCGGAGTATCGGGCTGTTTTCATCGACGATCAAGCCCTCTATGCCGATGTGAAGGAATACGTCGAAGCCGTGGCTCCCGCCCTAGCGGAGCGCGTGCAGTTCTACGATCGCTCAGCAGAGGCGCTTCCAATCTTTGAGCGATTCCATGTGATGGAGCAGCTTGCCAAGGCCGTGGATCGCAAGGTCTGGTTGCCTTCTGGAGGGTCGCTCATCATCGAAGCCAC
>CAMDAT010000194.1 GCA_945888825.1 Bifidobacterium breve
GGCGGTTCATCCGGGCTATGAATACGCGTGCAGAGAATGAGTACCGGCAGTGCACACAGGGCCACTCCTATGAGCACAAAGATGATGACCTGTGGCCCGAAACGTACAACGAGAAGCCCCATCAAGGCCGATACACAAGTCGCTGCCGAATTCGCCGTGAGGAGTTGCCAGCCGGAGACTTTGCCGGCAGCGGCGTGGCCAACTCGATCGGCAGTGGTTGACAACAGCGTAGGAAAGATCCCAGCCAGCGCAAGGCCCAAAAAGACAAAACCAAACATGGCCAAGCGGGTTGGTGCCAGTGCAATGAGGATCAGAGTCACCAGAACGCTCAGGCCACCCACTGTCAGAATTCGGCTAGGTGGCCACGGAACTCTTCCCAAAAACAATCTGCCAAACGTAATCCCCGCCCAAAATCCGCTGACACCCAAACTCGCTGCTACTGCTGAGGCCCCCCGAGCACCTTCAAGGTAGGTAGCTGACCAGTTGGCACTTGTTGCCTCGAGTGCGCAGAAACCTGCCACAGCCAACAATGACAGCACCAAAGGAACCGTCCGAGTCTCGGCGGCAGGGACCTTGCGTTTATGGCGCGGTTCCATCAGCCCGACGGGCCAATCAACCTGCGTCCTCACTGCGAGCAAAGCCGCGAGTAGGGCAAGAAGAGCCGCCAGAACAAACCCGGCAGTCCAAGAAAAAACTGCTGACACGGCGGGACCAAGAGCAGCACCTAGGCCATAGCACCCAAACATCAGACCGGCGCTACCAACATCGCGTACCAGTGTTTGAAACCTTGCCCCAAGTGAGTCCAATGCACCCGTCAGTAAGCCAATGACTGCAAAGCAAACAATCAGCATCACAAAATTTCGGCCAAAGCCTGCAACTAGATCAGCTACGACAAACATCAGGCATAACGCTGTGTTCGCCACACGAATATGAACTCTGCGCAAGATTGGCAGGGCTGTAGCCGCAGTACTCAAACGCCCAATCCCATAGGCCAAAATGAGCAGACCGAGGGCGCCAGAGGACTGCCCAAACTGCTCTCGTTGCTGGGGCCATGCAGCACCAAAAAGCCCCAGCGGGGTAGAGATAGCCAGATAAATCATGCACTCCACGAACAGGGGAGAGCGGAGCCGAGCGCCTTGAGACATCAGTTCCAATCTAGGCGGTACTCATGGGGGTGCTGAGGGGGGTGCTGGCAGCCTCAGTTTGACCTGTGCTTCAATCAGCACCATGACCGCATACGGAGAAATTGCACATCACGGACTGCTCTCAGCAGAGGACCAGCAGTTGGTCTCTGCAGTAGCAACCTCTGTCACGGTTCAACGGAGCAACCATGAGGAATTCTCTGCCGAACCCGCTGGATTATCTTCAGTAGTTGAGCAAACTTCGTCAATTGATGCCCTGCTACACGGCGCCTACGAGGGAGACGTGAGCTTTGGTGAACTCTCTCGTCACGGCAACTTTGGCCTAGGGACAGTGCAACACCTTGATGGTGAAATGTTGTGTCTAGATGGCGAGTTTCTGCAGGTCCGAGCCGATGGATCGGTGCACGGGATTCCCCCAGAAATGCTGACACCGTTTGCGGTGATGTGCCATTTTGAACCGGACCAAAGCTACGAACTGACAAGCCCGCATACCTGGGAAGCATTGCAACAGCAGTTCGATGAGATCTCCGATAATCGTTTGGTACAGGCGTTTCGAATCGAAGCTTTTCTTGACTGGGTATCTTTGCGCAGTGTGCCGCGGCAATATCCGCCGTACCCACCCCTGTCTGCAGTCACTGCGACACAAACCACTTGGCAGGCCGAACAGGTGCAGGGCACCATTATTGGCTTTCGATTCCCGTCTTCCCTTCAGGGCCTCGAAGTTCCTGGCATTCACCTTCACTTCATCTCGGCCGACCGAAAAATTGGCGGCCATGTCACCGACCTGCTGCTTCAGTCGGGAGTAGTTCAGATTCAGCAACTGTCTGAGCTGCACGTCGAAGTACCCGAGGGGATTCACGTGGCTGAAGCAGATAGCAGCGAAGAAGCCGCCGCCGCGATCCGTGGCGTCGAGGGCCACAGCAGTTAGCTCGCCCGAGGCGTTACTTAGACCCCGCTGGGGGCTCTATTCTGGTGCAGATGTCAAACAAGATGACCGGAGTTCGCGTGGTCATCGTAGATGCCGACACGGTTGCTGGTTGGCGGCGCGTGACACCGTCACTTGCTCAGCTCGAGTCAGCTGTCAGCGACCTGCGAAGGTCCGCACCTGGCGCAGTGATTGTGATTCTTGGTGACCCATCTCTGAGATGGGCCCTGTCTCCCGCAGATGCGGAGTTGCTTGATGATTGGATTAACCACCAACAGGTCGTCCTTGCTCCAGCGGGCACGATTGGTGGCCACGTCGGCTTTATCGCTGCCGCCTCCCGCAAAGCCAGCTTCTTAGGCATGGTGCCGGTGGTCATTACTGATCGGGCGGTTCCTGACTGCCCGATCGCTCGGATGCGCCGCGTTGGTGAACGGTGGCTATTCGACCTAGAAAATGCGAGCGTCACTGAGGTAGTTCCCTCTACAGGGTCGCAGTATCAGCGACGACGTAAACCTGCTTGAACTGCAGCAGACTCGGCAATACCACCAGCCAAGTCACTAGCCGGAATCGGTGCACCCCAAGAAGTGTCAATCGGCAGTTCCCCAGCCCAAATCGGAAGAGCAATATCCTCTGGTTCCTCCTCCGTTGGTCCCCCAGTTCGAATTTTGGCTGAGGCTTCTTCCATGCTCAGAGCTAGCACGCAGGTCTGGCGTAGTTCAGTCTCAGACGGCTGGCGGGATTCCTCCCACCGGCCAGGTAGCAAGTGGTCACTGATGACCTTGAGGGCATGAAGTTGCTCTGAGTCCTCCACTCGACGGGCTCGTCCAAAGATCACCACTGACCGGTAATTCATGGAGTGCAAGAACGCTGAACGCGCAAGCACCAGACCATCTACGATCGTGACTTCCACTGAACAATCCACCCCTGCTGCCAAAGTGCGTACCAGCCGACTCGCCACAGACCCGTGCAGATACAACACCTCGCCATCTCTACCAAACAAGGTAGGAATCACCGTTGGCCGCCCGTCAGCGGCGATAATCCCAACGTGAGCCAAATATCCAGCGTCTAGGACTTGATAGATGCTGTCGCGTGAGTAGGTGGCTAGATGTGCCTCCCGACGAACGGTGCTCGCAGCGGAATCCGGAGGGCTGGCATCCGGAGGGGTGACATCCGGTGGGCTGGCATTCTGTGGGCTGGCATTCAGTGGGCTGGCATTCGGTGGGCTGGCATTCGGTGGGCTAGCAGGGTCTGAGTTCTCTGACATATCAAACGATACTGCTGCGATATCGCCGATGTGCCCGCAGAACAGTAAGTTCTGCGTCATGACTGCACCTTCTGCGAGCTCTGCTGAGTTCAGCCAAGAACGAACTGAGCTACTTCGCATCATCAAGAACCGAGCGTTGCTGCAGTTCGAAGAACCCCGTCAGCTGTCCTCGGGCGAGATGAGCCGAGACTTCATTGACGCTAAATATGGGCTATCTCGCGGTGCCGATCTACAACTGGCTTGCAAAGTCATCGTGGATGAACTGGCCCTTGCTGGAATTGAGTTTGATGCAATCGGCGGGCTGACATTGGGTGCCGATCAGTTTGCGCACGGGGTAGTCACCCACCTTGGAGATGATCGCGAATGGTTTGTGGTGCGCAAACAAGCCAAGGGCCGCGGCACGAATCAACTCGTTGAAGGAGCCAAGCTGACTAGCAGCAGCAGGGTTGTATTAGTTGATGACATCGTCACAACTGGAGGCTCTATACAAAAGGCCTTCGAACAAGTTTCCGAAACCGGCGCTCAGGTTGTGGCTGCTGTCACCATGGTTGACCGCAGCGATATTGCTTCGGCGTACTTTGCTGAACGAGCGGTCCCCTACCTTCCTGTATTTACCTATCATGATCTTGGAATTGTTCCAGTCGGCACGCCTCCCGATACGACCGACGCAGCAAACTAACACCACACATTTTTCTCACTCACCCCAGACCCACCCCCTTATATTTGGAGATTCACCATGCAGACTCAAGCCGCAATTCTTTGGGAACAAGGCAAGCCCTGGAGTGTTGAGACCATCACTTTGGACCCACCCAAGGCCGGCGAAGTACTAGTCGAACTCACAGCCTCTGGGATGTGCCATTCCGATGATCACTGCCGCACTGGAGATTTGCCAGGGGTGACCCCACTCATCGGCGGCCACGAAGGTGCCGGGATTGTGATGGAGGTAGGTGAAGGTGTGACTCGAGTAGCTCCTGGGGATCACGTGGTCTTTAGCTTTGTGCCTGCATGCGGACACTGCCAGCCCTGCGCCGACGGCCATTCAAACCTGTGTGACAACGGATCCGCTCTGCTTGTCGGAGCGCAGCTTGATGGCACCACTCGGCACCACTCAGAGGACGGGACAGATCTGTGGACCATGGTCTGTTTGGGAACGTTCTCGAAGCACACGGTCGTGAACGAGATGTCCTGTGTGAAGATTGAAGACGACATTCCTCTGGAATTGGCCTGCCTTGTTGGCTGTGGTGTGACCACCGGTTGGGGATCCTCGGTCTATGCCGCAGAGGTCCGCCCAGGAGACACCGTTGCCGTAGTAGGCATTGGTGGAATCGGCGCCGCCGCCGTGCAGGGCGCCCGCCTAGCTGGAGCTCGCTACATCATTGCGATTGATCCAATTGAGTTCAAGCGTGAACAAGCACTCAAATTTGGAGCAACCCATACTGCGAGCAGCATCGGCGAATCCTACGAACTCATCCAACAGCTCACCTGGGGTCGCATGTGCGAG
>CAMDAT010000195.1 GCA_945888825.1 Bifidobacterium breve
GTAGCCTGAAGAACACATGTTGGACCACGTATTTACTGATGCGATTGGCGCTCTACGCGATGCCATGGAGAACGCACTTCTTGAGCGGCAGGCCTTTGAGGAACGATTCCACACGGATGTTCTCCTTGGAGATCTGACTTGGGAGACGAGCTATGGAGTCCCCGGTGAAGGCCTACCGCCGCGGGTTCGCGCTGACCTCACCTTGGAGTGGCCAACCTGGTCTCAAACCGCCTACCGCTCTTGGTACATAGAAGAAGAACTTCCCGAGGCACCCACCATTGACATCGAGGTTGTGCTGCGTATTCAGCGACTTACCGATGCACCAGACCCACGCCGGGTGCTTGATGTCCTGCCCACTGAAAGCCCGATGATTGGCTCTGAGCGGCTCACACGATCAGGCCCAACTGTTGAGGCCGTCTCGAACGAAGACCTAACCGAAACTGAACACGCAATCGAGGTGAGCTACGAAGGTAGCTACGAACTCGACGAAGCCACGCTGGCCGATGGCTCGATCCTTGATGACCACTTCAGCGCTATGGGCGGCTGGATTGCTTCGACATTGGTGCGCCTTGGCGACCTAAACTTTGAGTTCCTACCGCCGCTCGAGAAGGACGAAGCCTGAGCCGCAGAGCAGCGATTAGAGCGTGACCGCAGCCGCTAAGTCACCTTTGAAACTCGACTGATCGAATCTCGACCAAGCTGCAGAGCAGTTCTGCAAATCTTTGAGGGCTTCAAGGCGGAGTTGTTCTGAGATTGCCCCTGCTAGCAGCGCTGTGCGGCCACCGGCCTGAACTCCCGCCAACTCAATTAACTGAATCTGCACTGCGTGGTCTTGTTGCCGGCCAAGAACATTCTGAAGTTTTCGCAGACGAGAAACCAGGTCGGACACGGCGGGTTCGTTCAGCAGCGGCGCGTAAGCAACGAGCCCATACCGCAAAGCTTTGGCGCGCTTGCGAAGCCGGTGCCAATCGCTGACCTCGTTTGATTTCTTCGCAGCGCGTCCAGCTGATCGAACCTTTCCGA
This sequence comes from Bifidobacterium breve, assembly GCA_945888825.1. Lineage (GTDB taxonomy): Bacteria > Actinomycetota > Acidimicrobiia > Acidimicrobiales > Microtrichaceae > IMCC26207. Next base: position 1,024 of record CAMDAT010000195.1, read on the forward strand.
ACTGCATCAGGATGGTTGCCTTGGCAACCACCACGGACGGTCGAAGGGCATCCTTGCCGGGGTCATCCCCACCGAGGCGGTGCACCGATCCCAGCACGTACCACAAGCGCAGCATCGCCTGATACTTGGCAGCTTCTCCCCCCTCGGGGTCGATGCGAGCAGCCAAATCTGCAAACGCACCGGACCGGTTGCGTAGCACAGCAGCTCGCAGTTCCTGCGACTCAGAGGATTGCTTCCCATCTTCAACCCCACCGCCAACGACAACGCCAAGTCCAACCGCCCGATAGAGCTTGGGCAAGTCCTCGAGCAGAACGTCAAGATCTCGTACCCGAGAGGTCAGTCTTCCGAACTCTGCGAGTTGCGCGAGTAATTCCTTGCGTTGCGCACTCGGAAACACAGATCTGCCCGAACTCAGCAGCGATCGGGCCCGTCGTAGAGACACTCGGTAGTCATGTAGTTGCTCAGGGTCAAGGTCGTTCAGCACACTGAATTCAAAGCTGCGGAACTGCTGCAGATTGCCTGCTAGCAAGAGAGCCAGAACCCTGGCAGCAGGCTGCTGACGATCCTCGACTCCCAACGACCAACGGACACCTAGGCCCGACAACGCTTCCGCTGCCGGACCGAGGCCAAAAACTGGATCGCTCAAGTCAGGTTCTAGCGGAACGTCCATCTAGAGAGTCTCGCAGTTAGCGACAAGCGCTGCTAGCAAATCAGGGACAAGCGCTGCTAGCAAATCAGGTCAGAGTGGCCGCTGGCACCGCATCAGCCTCATCATCACCGAATGAAGTTGCTTGCTTCTTGGAGTAGATGATGCTGGCAACCACGATGACCACAGCAACTGCAGCAATCAAGAAGCGAGTGTTGTTATTTTCCATGGCAATAATCGCCGGGAGGATGAGCAGTGCGACCAGGTTCATCACCTTGATGAGCGGGTTGATAGCCGGGCCGGCGGTGTCTTTGAACGGATCACCGACAGTGTCGCCAATGACTACTGCAGTGTGGACATCTGAACCCTTGCCGCCAAGGTTGCCCTCTTCGATGTACTTCTTGCCGTTATCCCAGGCGCCACCAGCGTTGGACAAGAAGTTCGCCATGAGTGCACCAACAACGATGGTCGCAGCTAGGTAACCACCAAGCGCAAAGGCGCCAAGTCCGAATCCGATTGCCACGGGCATCAACACCGCAAGCAACGCCGGGGTGGTGAGTTCACGAAGCGCAGCACTGGTGCAGATATCAATCACCGGGCCGTAATCAGGCTTTTCGGTGTAGTCCATAATTCCGGGCTTCTCACGGAACTGCCTGCGCACTTCCTGCACCACGGTTCCAGCCGTGCGGCTCACTGCCAAGATGGCCAGCGAGGAGAACATAAACACTACGGTTCCGCCCACAAGGGCGCCAGCAAACACCTTGGGGTCTGCAATGTTGATTGCCACTGCATTGAATGCGGCTTCAACGTTATCGGCTCTAAGAACCTCGCCAACCCTGGTATCGGCCGAAGCAGCGATGGTCTCACGGAACGATGCGAACAGTGCCACTGCAGCGATGACTGCAGACCCGATCGCAAACCCCTTAGTAACGGCCTTTGTGGTGTTACCCACGGTGTCGAGGCCATCAAGGATGGTCTCGGTCTCGCCGTGGAACTCGCCCGCCATCTCGGCGATGCCCTGAGCGTTATCTGCAATGGGGCCGAAGGTGTCTTCTGCCACCACGATTGCCGTTGTGGCCAACATGCCAATGCCCGTGAGCGCAACCAGGTAGAAGGCAAACAGCGTGCTTCCTCCACCAAGTCCGAGTGCAACCAGGATTGCTGCGGCAATTGCCACTACTGCCCACACTGCAGATTCCATACCACTCGAGATTCCAGACAGCACCACCGTTGCGGGTCCCGTGCGGCCAGATTCAGCGATATCACGCACAGGCTTGAACTGACTCGAGGTGTAGTACTGCGTAATGCGACTCGCTACCTGACCGAGCACCACACCGCCGAGGATTGCCAAGAACATACGAAGCCCAACATTGTCTACCGAGGAACCTCGTGGGTCACCCACATAGAGGAATGCCAGAGCGGCCGCACCAACGAGTGATAGCACCGAGGCCACGTTCAGGCCACGGTTGATTGGCTTGAGGGCATCTGTCTCACCCTCGCGTGCCTTGACCATGAAGATCGAGATGAGAGAGGCCAAGAGTCCAACTGCCATCATGGCCAGGGGAAAGATCAGCCCCTTCGCAGCGTTGCTTCCCTCAATGCCAATGGCCCTAAATGCCGTGACGCCCAGAATGATGTTTGCAACGAGTACCACGCCGAAGGACTCAAACAGGTCCGATGCCATGCCTGCACAGTCGCCCACGTTGTCGCCCACGTTGTCGGCAATAGTTGCTGGGTTACGAGGGTCATCCTCGGGGATTCCAGCTTCGATCTTGCCAACCAAGTCAGCACCCACATCGGCAGCCTTCGTAAAGATTCCGCCGCCGACCCGGAGGAACAGCGCCAGAAGCGACCCGCCGAAACCAAAGCCAATCAAGATTGACGAAGCGGTGTTCTGAAAGATCATGACGATCAGCGTTGCGCCGAGCAGTCCAAGGCCGGCCGTAAACAGCCCGACTGTTCCACCGGCACGGAAGGCCACCTGCAGGGCGTCATCCATGCGACCCGTCTTTGCGGCTGCTGCAGTACGAACATTGGCCCGGGTGGCCAGCCACATCCCCAAGAAGCCAATAAATCCAGATGCCAGCGCACCGGTCAGGAATGCAAGGGTGCGGAACAGCCCAGCGTTGATTCGATCAAGGCCCTCATCGGTTGATTCATTGATGATTTCGGTGGAGGTCACAAAGATGACCACCGCCAGCGGAACCACCATCAACAGAATCGTTTTGAACTGCCGCTTGATGTAGGCCATCGCACCTTCTTGGATGGCCTCGCCGATCTCGCCCATCTTCTCGGTGCCAGGGTCCTTGGCTAGCACGCTACGCATCATGAACCATCCTGCGATGAGGGCGATGAACGATACGACCACGCAGAAAATCAGCAAGTACCACTCTTGGTTGCCGAGTGTGAACACCTGAAAGGTGCCTTCTGTCCTCATTGCAAGAACTTGCGGAAGTGTCGATTGAAGCGGCATGAAAAGAACCCCCAAGGGTCAAAGAACGGATGATCACAGCTGAGTAGAAAGAGGTTTCTACTCAGAAACTCGTAGAAGTCCACCGGAGAATGAACTCCGCGTCAAAACAAGGACTTTGAGATACTAGAAGCAGTTGCGGCGTGGAGCGACTTCTTAGACCTCAACAGAGGATTTGCTCTTGCGCTTTGATCGAACGACCTCGATCAGAATTGGCAGAATCGAGACGCCAACAACCATCAACAACGCTATTTCTATGTTATTCGCGACAAGTGGAATGTTGCCTAAGAAGAACCCAAGCAAGGTCACTCCGACACCCCACAACAGACCGCCAATCAGGTTGTACCGAAGAAACACCCGGTACTCCATCTTGCCGGCACCCGCGACGATCGGGCAGAAGGTGCGGATCACCGGCACGAAGCGTGCAAGCACAATCGCTCTGGGTCCGTGAGCATCGAAGAAGTTCTGAGCTTTCTCAAGATGCTCATGCTTAAAGAATCGTGAGTCGGGCCGCTTAAAGAGAGCAGGCCCTGTCTTGTTGCCGAACGCGTACCCAACCTGATCGCCAGTAACAGCGGCTATGAACACACCAATCAGGACCACCCAGATATTGAGGTGAATCGCATCAGCCCCCGCTTGCTGTACCAGCGTGCCAGCACAAGCCATACCCGCAATAAACAA
>CAMDAT010000196.1 GCA_945888825.1 Bifidobacterium breve
AGCAAGTTTCGAGCAGCAGGGTGTCCGGTTGCATCAGTAGTTGCAAGCACCATTGCGTTCGGCTCTGGGACACCTTCGGCCTCGGCTTGCTCAAGCCACAGCCTCAGGAGCACAACCGGGTCTGCGTCGGCAGTTTCCTCATCCAACTCGCCTACGTTGTAGTCCGTGCGTCGATCCAGATCCATACCTAGTAGTCAATCACCTCGACTGCTCGCCAAAGCCGCACACACACACCCTCTGACCCGCCCTAGCGTAGAAAACGTGGTTACCTGGCAGCTCCCCCGTCGCAGGTTGGTAGCGATCTGTGTTGGAACACTGAGCTTTTTCGTCTTCACCCTGACTGCACCGCTTGCCGCTGCTGACGCAGTTCGTCCGAGCAACTTTGAGTCAGTCATCCAAGAGATCGACCCACCTACCCCAGAGATTCAAGTTCAGGTGCTTGGCGGAGACTCCTACCTTCAGGTAACTGCTCAACCGGGAGCCACAGTTCAGATTCCTGGCTATGACGGTGAACCCTATTTGCGAATCTCGGCCGACGGACAGGTAGAACAAAACCGCAGGTCTCCGGCTGTCATCTTGAACTCCAGTCGCGGTTCCTCAATGAGCGGTTCTGCCGGAATAGCAACGTTCCCATCTGGTGTGAGCAGTAAAGCACCGCCCGACTGGCAACTAGTAGGGTCCGGCGGCAAAGTTGCTTGGCATGACCATCGGATTCATTGGATGGTCAGTGATCCCCCTGTGGTTGATGACAACAGGGTGGCCCAAGACTGGCTTGTCCCACTCACGGTCAACAATCAACAAATCACCGTCACTGGGCAACTGTTGTACTTAGGCAACACCTTCCCTTGGTCGGGTCTGCTCGCCGTTGTTTGCGCCGCTGTTGCAGCATTCCTAGCTCGTCGGGGCACTGCGCGACTGCTGCTTTTATTCGGGGCGGCGCTTTGCGCTGCTGCTCTATCGCTCGGGGGAATCGTCGAGACCGTTCCAGCCATTCAGGCTTCTCAGCCGCTGCTTGAAACTTGGTTACCGCTGCTTCTCGCTGGCATCTCGGCTGGAGCCGCCGGCCTGGCACTGCTGGCTCATAGGCTTTCTGAACAACTCAGAATGCTCATCTTGCCGCTGGTTTCAGTTGCAACTTTGGCCGGCTGGGTTGCTCCTCGAGTGGGCCTGATCTGGATGCCCGTGGTGCCAAGTGTATTTCTTGGATGGATCGAGCGAGTTGGCACTGCCTTGGTGATCGGCATCATTTCGGGAGTGACCATCGCAATTCTTGTCCGGCCGCTGCCTAGCCGTCAGCCTGGTGGCTCAACTGACAAATCCTCTGGACCCCAGTCGGCTATCCCGCCTAAGTCATAGACCTTTGTAAATCCCGCCCGCAGCAACATGGCCGCGGCATTCTCGCTGCAAGCAGCAGTGGAGCAATAGACCACCGTGGGAATGTCCTTGTCTAACTCGGCTGTTCGAAACTCCCAATCTGCAGGGACAGCAGCGTCAATACTTTGGGCGCCCACTAGGTGACCACTCATGTATTCACCGCGAGGCCGAACATCGATGACCAACACCTTTTCTGGGGACTCAATCAGAGCCCTACCCTGCGCGGAATTAATCAGGGTCACCTGTTCTGCCGAGGCCGGGGGAATCACGACCTCCTCCTGTGAGGAACAACCCAGCAGAAGAGCGGCAGCAACAGCAATGACTGAAACTGCACCCAAATCAGCTCGAAGCGAATGCCTCTTAGAACTTTTCTGCAGGACCATTCGCACAGATTAGAGGCCATCACATTGCAGTCTGAGTCGGGGGCCTCAAGACTGTGGCAAGTGACTGTGCCCGAACTGCCTGTGTTTGAGGTTATGGATGAGCTTTGCTCTGCGCTCAAAGATCACGGAGCGGCTGTTCTCATTGCACCACCCGGCACCGGAAAAACCACAGCCGTTGCACCCGTGTTACTCGGGGAAGCTTGGGCCGAGTCTGGTCGAATCATTCTGGTTGAACCGCGAAGAATTGCGGCTCGCGCCGCTGCAACGCGAATGGCAGAAATGCACCAACAAGTTGTGGGACAGCTGTTTGGCTATGCCGTTCGCGGTGAGCGACAGGTCTCTGCCCAGACTCGGGTTGAGGTGCTCACTGAGGGCCTCTTCTTGCGGCGGATTCAATCAGACCCCGAGCTAAGCGGAGTGAGCGCCGTACTACTCGACGAGTTCCACGAGCGCTCATTAGACAGTGACCTGCTCTTGGCACTCCTGTTGGACCTTCGCTCATCCTTACGGCCCGATCTTCGTCTCCTCGTGATGTCGGCCACCCTTGATCCAAGCCCAGTTGCGGCACTCCTCGGTTCGACACAGCCGCGCGGATCAGAGACAGCGCCAGCAGTTCCTTCGCCGGTGATCGAAGCAGTGGCCAAGATGTACCCTGTAGAGACTCGCTACCGGCCAGGTTCGGCGCATGATCCGCTTGAGGAGCGAGTAGCGGCAGTCATTCAAGAGGCTCTGCGAACTGACCCCGGAGACATTCTGGTTTTTCTTCCAGGTCGACCCGAGATCTTTCGAGTGGCTCGTGTGCTCGACCGCTCTGGATCTGGATCTGGATCTGGATCTGTGATTGTTCGTCAGCTTCACGGCTCGCTGTCGCCCGCCGAACAACAAGAGATCATTCAGGGCCACGAGGCAGGGCAGCGCAGAGTGGTGCTCTCTACCAGCCTGGCCGAAACCTCGATCACGGTTCCCGGCGTACGAGTAGTGATTGACGCAGGCCGCCGTCGAGTGGTGCGAACTGATCCCTACTCTGGGCTTCCTGCACTTCGAACAACCGCAGTCAGCCAGGCTGGAGCAGATCAGCGACGAGGCAGAGCAGGCAGAACTGCACCTGGTGTGGCGTACCGCCTCTGGGCAGAGAACGAACACCGCCATCGCCCCATAGCCGACACTCCAGAGATTCTGGACGGCGATCTCTCGGCGATGCTTCTGCAGTTGCTTGTCTGGGGAGTCGAGAATCCGGCATCGCTTCGGTGGATAGATGAGCCACCCGAACGCGGGGTGGATCAGGCGCAGCTACTACTCAGCGCTCTGGGTGCGATCGACGGCGAGGGGCGACTGACCAAGCAAGGGCGAGCACTTGGAGAGATTGGGTTTCATCCTCGGCTGGCAGCAGTTGCCGAGGCGGGTCGCTCTGCAGGTGCAGCCGATCTTGCGGCCGTAGTCGTAGCCGTATTGGAAACCTCACGCTCAGGAGAGATCGACCTTGTGGAGCGTGCTCGTGAGCTTGCGGCGGGCCAAGGTAGCGGGGACGCTCAGCATGCTGTTCAGCAATGGAGACGGACTCTCGGGGCAAGCCGCGATGGCAGAACCCACACCGCGGACCTGTTGGACTCTGAGCAAATTGACGCACTCCTAGGCCGGCTCCTGCTCGCTGGTTACCCTGATCGAATTTCCCGGAAACGTAAAGCCACTCGCACCGACGACCAAGGTAAATCAAGAGTCGTATTTCACCTTCGATCAGGCGGCGAGGTCGCGCTGCCAACTGCGGACCATGGATTCAACAAGACAACCTGGCTTGTCGTCGCCGATCTTGACGGCGGAGCAACAGCACGAGCAGGACGCTTGTATCTCGGTGCGGCCATCAGTGAAGACACCGTTCGCGAAGTACTCGGAGCGCAGATTCTGACCGAGGACACAGTCGAGTGGAATGCGCGCGAGCGCCGGGTCACCGCCACTCGTCAGTCTCGCCTTGGTGCAATCACCTTTGGAGCACAGCCCCTGAGCAACCCACCGCAGGCCGCTCTGCACGCAGCACTCAATCAGGCGTTGAGCGAGGAAGGCCTGCAGTTGCTTGGCCGATTCAAAGAGGCTGACTCGCTGAGGGCGCGAGTTGCACTGCTGCGGGCCACCAACGTTGGGGAGCAAAGTTGGCCTGATTGGTCGAATGAGCATCTGACCGAGACTCTGAGCGACTGGCTTGGCCCCTTCTTGGACCGAGCCAAAACACTCAAAGACCTCAATCGAATCGATGTGCGAGCAGCCCTTCAGTCGCAGCTCAGTTGGGAACAAACCAGCGAACTGCCCGAACTGGCTCCCACTCACTGGGTCTTGCCCACAGGCAAAAAGATTCCCCTGCACTACGGCCAGGTTGATGGCGAGCCAGCAACAGTGTTGGCTTCAGTTCGGTTACGCGAACTCATTGGCTGTGATGTGCACCCCGTTGTGGGGGCACAGCGAGTTGCGGTGACGGTGGAACTTCTCTCACCGGCCGGACGACCCGTTCAACGGACGAACGACCTGCCTGGCTTTTGGCGCGGCAGCTACAGCGCTGTGCGAACAGAAATGCGTGGCCGCTATCCCAAACATCCCTGGCCCGAAAAGCCTTGGGAACCTCTCCCCGCCAAGAATTCGCCTAAGCGATAGTCTGAGTCCGTATCTGCTGAGAGGAACCTTCAGATGAGTGACCAGTCACCGACTCAGCCACCTTGGCAGCCGCCAACTCAGCCGCCGACTCAGCCACCGACAGAGCCGCCATGGCAGTCACCATCACAGCCTCAGCCTCCGGCCCAAGAAGGACAAACTCAGGGCTTCACGGCTCCCCCGCTGCCTGCGCCGGGGCAATTCTCGAGCGCTCCGCCACCAGAAGCAGTTTCTTTATACGGTGCTCAACCCCAGGCCCCAAGATCTGCCGCATCAACCAGTGCTGCTAACGGGACCGCCACCGCTGCTTTGGTCACCGGCATCGTCGCTCTGTTTCTCTTCTGGCTCTGCGGACTTGGTGCATTGTTGGGAATGTTGGCGGTTGCCTTAGGGATCGTGGGGCTCTC
>CAMDAT010000197.1 GCA_945888825.1 Bifidobacterium breve
AGATCGCCGCTCGGCTGATCAGGCATGTCACTCGGAATGCGCACCGTTACAATCTACAGATGCGCCGGCAGAAGGATGCATCGGCAGCCGGGGTGTGCAGGCGGGGTGATATCGCCAGTCGGGAACGGGTCTCCACATGCAATCGCCCCCTCAAGTGCGTTGTCCTCTCCGTCAGCACAGGGCAATCCCCCGTGGTCCACTACCCAACACCACTGAGTTCCTGGCCCCGCAGCCAATCGCTCGCCCTGAGTAAAACCAGCAGTTGCAAGATCTCCAGCAAGCTCGTTGAGCGAGCCTGACCGCCAATCTCGATAGGTGGCTCGAATACGTTCCGCTCGCTCGCTGTTCTCAAGGCCTTCCTCGTCACCGTCTCTAAAGTTGCGCTCCAGATGAGCCCGATGAGTCTCTAAGAACTGCTCCAGGTTTGATCGAAGGCACTCCTCAATTTGATCATCCTCGCTAAAGAGGGAATCAGCAGAGACACCCGAAACCGTCGCCCAGAATTCTGATCCAGCTGCAACAGCTTGAGTGAAGTCGTCAATCAGAGAATCAGCGAACTTGGTGAGCACACGTTCTGGAGTATCCAGCACCTTCGCAAAATCTGGGCGCGAGGTCTTGATCCGCCGCAGGTAATCCAGAGCATCATTTTGTTCATCAGAGGCAAGGCGGCGGAGGGCCTTTGAGAGCTGCTTCTCGACGGGCGAGAGCAACCTGTCTCGCTCGTCCATAGACGCATCACGCTGAATCTCTGGCTGATCCTCGATCAGGCCCTGCGAACGAATACGTGCGAACAGGTCATGCACGGTAGCTCCGCTGTCGGCAGCTTCCTCTGCGAGAGGTGCGTCCTCACTCGGAGGGTCCTCTACGAGCTCGAGTGTTTCGACAACCTCAAGCGTCTCAATTGTCTCAATTGTTTCAACTGTCTCGACAACCTCAAGGGTCTCAATTGTTTCAAGTGTCTCGACTACCTCGAGCGCCTCGCCCGTCTCAACAACCTCGAGCGTCTCGACCACCTGCAGTGTTTCAACCGTCTCGACCACAACGAGCGTGTCAACCGTCTCGACCGTCTCCACTGTCTCGACCGTCTCAACAACCTGAAGAGACTCAACCAGGCTCAAAGCCGGCTCGGGGTTGAACTCTGGCTGTTCTACCGGGCTCGGCTGCAACTCTGCGAGGACATCATCGATATCGTCCTCGATCTGATTTGCTGCGTCGAGTCCCGCTGCTTGCACCTCAGCCTCGGAATCTTCGAGGCCTTCGATCGTGCTTGCGACATCGGTGACTGCGGCACGAAGCAACTCCAGGATCCGATCCCGGCCACCTCGAGAGGCCTCAATCTGACGTCGAGCAGTGGTGCGACGCGCAGCAAGGTCTTCAAACATGCGCTCCTTGATTGCCTTGGCTTCGGCAACCATGGCACGACCCTCCTCGCGAGCCTGCTCCTTACTCGCAGCAGCAGCCTCTTCTGCAGCTGCGCGAATATCACTCGCCTCAGAATTCGCTGCAGCAACCTCCGCAAGAGACGCGACCCGAACGGCATCGGCGGCTAACTCCGCCTCGTTGGTCCTCAGCTCAAGGATTGACTCAGCCTGTTCAATCAATTCGTCATGTCGTTGCAACGCAGCAGCACTCAAGGCATCTGCAGCCGCTGTTGACTCGGCGCTCATGCGTTCAGCTTCAGTTGTTGCTTCCAACCGAAGGCGGTTTGCTTCATTACGTTGTTCCGTTGACTCGCTTATCAGTAGCTCGGCTGCAGCTGTGGAAGAGGCTTCGGTCTCTCGTAGAAGTCGTTCAGCTTGTTCTTCTGCCTTGGTTCGAATTGCTGTCGCGGCCTCTTTTGCAGCGGTAACGATCTTGGCAGTCTCCTCACCGAGCACCGAAACCATTCGTGCCTCGTCAAGGTTCTGGGACTCAACGACTTGCTCTTCTAGCGCTGTCACCTTCTGCCGAAGCTGACGGTCTCGTAGTTCCCAAATTCGCAGCGCATCGGCGGCCCTTCCGAGGGTTGCTTGCACCGAAACGGGGTCGAGACCCTTTCGAACTTTCTCGAAGTGAGTGCCTGCCAAAACCGCTGGATCAATCTCGGGCGGGTCGGGCAACGTGTCAGTCATGAGGGTAATGCTAGAAGTCAGAGGGCCGCGTGTGGCGGAACCTAACAAAGCTCACCCCGGCAACTGAATCCCCTTGGGTGAAAGGGCCTGAACTGCCTGATCCAGATTCTCAACTGGGCGGAGCTCAAGTTGCTTGCCAGCCAAGGCTCGCATTTGCTTTTGCTCCTCAGGCGGGGTCGCTGCAGGATAAATAAACATCTTCACGCCGGCCCGTTTCACCGCAGAGACCTTCTGAAGAATTCCCCCAATTGGCCCCACAGTTCCATCATCGAGAATTTCTCCCGTCACAGCGACGGTTTGACCCCTAGTCAGGGACCCAGGCGTCAGGCGATCCAGAATCGCCAAGGTCCAAGCGAGACCAGCCGAGGGTCCAGACACCGTGCCAGAGTCAACGGTGACGTTCACATCCGAGTCAATCGAAGGTGCATCCGGTTCAGCCTCGATACCCAAGATCGGGCGCCCGACCTCATCGCCTGCAGCGCCCAGAGTGACGTCGAGTTCCTGACGAACTTGCTGGCCGTCCGGTGCCGGCCTGCGGACTACTACCTGTACCTGATCGCCGGGAGCACGATCTGCCAACTCCGGGGCGATATCAGAGGGAAGGGCGATTTCTGCGCCATCCACCGCAATGATGACATCGCCGGGCAACAACACACCCGCTGATGGCGCTTCTGACTGAACTGAAAGCACGCGAGTTCCATCCGCGTCGTAGGTTGCCTCGATCCCGAGGTACTCCAAGGCCACGCGGGTCGCAGTGAGCTTCGACAGGTCCATCCGCACTTGGTTCTGTTCCTGACTGGCCTTGCGGTCACCGTCCGGGTACATCTCCTCACGAGTTCGGATCTCGACTGCGTCATCAAGCCAGCCCCGCAGCATCAGCGCAGGCGTTGCCTGATCAACAAACACTGTGGTGAACAAAATGTCACCCTTATTCTCAAAGCTCTTGGCGCCCGAGATATCAATACGTTGCTCTGCGGGTCGAACTGAACCTGGTTGCACCAGATAGAACGGAAGGCGAATCAAGAAGATCGCAGCAACGAGTGCTGCACCGAAAGCTCCAAACAGGCCAAGCGCTACCCAGCGCGTTCTAGGTTGAGAGCCCTTTTTGAGTTCGGTGCTGGACTCATGAGCGACCTCTACGTCGAGACTTGCCGGAGTAGTTGCACTGCCAAAGTCAGCTTCGGAATCCGCGCTTGAACAATCTGTCGAGGAACCTTGCTCGGTTGGTAGTGTGTTGTCTGTCATGTTCACGCTGTTCGTTGGAATCCTGATAGTGGTACTGAGCGCTCTTGGCTTTGGTTATGCCCTGTTTGGACGTCGGCCGATCCCTCAGCCTGCCACGGGATTGGCCCTCGGAGTTGCGTCAGATGAGTTTACTGAGGCAATCCCCAGCAGGTTCGGTTCGTCCTTACAAGATGACAGTGACGCGTTTGATTCCGAAGAGTTACCTTTCCGTGGTCGCAGGGCAAAAGATGTCACCATCACCCCGGCCGTTCGCGCAAGATCAACCTTGCTGCTAGCGCTGACCGTGATTGGAATCGCGGCAATCATTGGCGTAGTTCTGAGCGTGTTGCTGGTTGGCGTTGTTTTCCTAGTCACCTAGGCGCTCCCCCAACTGGCTCACGCACTGAGCCCAAACGCACTGCCCCCCAAACAAACAGCCCAGACGCGCTAGTGCCCGGGAAAATCCCGGGCACAGCGAACATAAGACTTGAGCGAGTTCCGAGTTGCTAGGCAACTCGGCTTCTCAGCTATTTATCGACCAAACAATCCACGGCGGGTGGGCTGGCTCTCTTCAGCCGGCTGATCCGCTGGCGGAACTGGTGCGGGAGCCGGTGCAGCCGCTGGGGCAGGGGCAGGAGCTGGTGCTGGTGCAGGCGCTGGTGCTGGTGCTGGCGCAGACGGTGAAGCAAACGGACTAAACGCCGGGTCTGGAGTTGGCGCAGGTGCCGGTGCTGGTGCGGCAGCAGGAGCTGGTGCAGGTGCTGGTGCAGGAGCAGGTGCCGGTGACGGTGCAGCAGCTGGTGCTGGAGCCGGAGCCGGGGCAGGGGCCGGGGCAGCAGCTGGGGCCGGGGCAGAACCAGTGGTCAAAGCCTGCAGCTTGACCTTGTAGTACGGCTTGAGTTCAAACTTGACCTCGTTCAGTTCAAAGATGCGGACACTGTCCACCCCTTGATCATTTCGGATCTTTTCAACGAAGGTCACGGCCTCATCGATTGACTCGAACTGGTTGTAGCCAGGATCGCCGTCTGGATTTTGAAAGATAACCATATGCTGCGACACGAACCGCTCCTCTTGATAGGTATGCGACTTACAGTGTAGGGGTCTCGGAGGTTGTTTGGGGCGCCTAAACACCAAAATTCCGAGGCCAGTTCAGTTTTAGTCACCCATCGAAACCAAAGGGATCGCAACCACATGGCACCGAACCCCGACCCGGCATCTCGCCGACGCAATGTCGTAAGCGCAGGCCACCTCGGCCAACTCTCGGTGGCCCAAGCAGGATTAACAGACACTGATGCAGAGGTTCGCGCTTCTGCTCTCGCTGCGAAGCAGCGGATGGGCATGCTCAGCCATGAAGAACTCATTGCTGGCCTAACCGATCCAGCAGCACTAACTCGTAGGCGGGCCGCACTGATTGCTGCTGAATCTGACTCGGCCCAAAGCGAACTTCGACA
>CAMDAT010000198.1 GCA_945888825.1 Bifidobacterium breve
GGCGACCGTGTTGGATTGCTACTTCCCTCTGGCGGCGATTGGGTCGTGGCCGCAGTGGCAGTTTCTCGACTCGGCGCAGTTTTTGCGGGAATCAGTCCGACCTTGTCCGTGCCTGAGCGGGCAACTTTGATCTCGCTGCTCGGGGCGCGTCTGACGCTGACCGACCCGACGTTGCTCGACGGACTACCCCTTCGGGCAGAGATCGCAGTGATGAAACCTGGATCACGCGCAATTGAGTCAACCGCGAGCGAACCAACCGCAAGCGATTTCTCTAGCCCAGCAGCAGCACACGATGATGATGCAGCTGTGATCTGCTTTACCTCGGGCACGACTGGTCAACCCAAGGCCGCCGTGTATTGCATCTCGCAGCTTCGAGGCATTCAGAGTATTGACCTTGGGCCGGGGGCTGAGCAACGCTGGGGTGGCGGATCTCCCATGTTGGCCTCAACTCAGTTTGCGCATGTCGGGATGTCCACCAAGTTGCCTTGGTACCTGCGCTTGGGCAACACCTTGCACGTGATGCCAAGGTGGAGGGCAGAGGATGCGCTTCAGCTTGTGGCCCAGCACCGCATCTCCACTCTGGGAGTGGTTGCACCTCAGCTTGCACTCATGCTGCGCTCCCCACTGATGGATTCGCTTGACCTCAGTTGCGTGACTTCGATTATTGCTGGTGGCGCCGCTTCTGCACCCTCACTAGTTCGTGAGGCAAGAGAGCGCTTTGGTGCCGGCTACTCGATTCGTTACTCCTCTACAGAATCGGGCGGGGTGGGCATAGCAACTGCCTTTGACTCCCCCGAAGAGGACGGGTTGCAAACAGTTGGCATTGCCCGGCCTGGGGTTGAGGTACGCATTGCCGACGAGCAGGATGTACCCCTGCAAACCGGTGAAGTTGGCGAGTTGCAGCTCCGATCGGCTGCAGTAATGCAGCAGTATTGGAACGACCCAAGCGCAACCAATTCTGCGCTTACAGCGGACAGATGGTTGCGCACTGGCGATCTTGCCAGCATGGATTCCACTGGCCGGGTCATGCTGGCAGGCAGAAGAAGTGAGATGTACATCCGCGGTGGCTACAACGTGTTTCCAGCCGAAGTTGAAGCTGCGCTACTGGAGCACCCGGGAGTGATTTCGGCAGTTGTGGTTCCGTTCCCTGATGAGATTCTGGGCGAGCTTGGACTTGCAATGATCTGCGTTCAAGAACCCGAGCGGCCGCCTACGCTCGAGGAACTGCGTGAGCATGGCAGCCACCTCATTGCAAAGTACAAGCTTCCCGACATGGTTGTTATCGCCCCGAGTTTGCCGTTGACTACGGCTCAGAAACTTGACCGGGCAGCCGCAAAAGCAATGGCTATCAAGTTGCTTGAGACCTGATGCCTGCCATTCTGCTTGGCCTTTTTGGAGTACTCGTATCCTGGATGATGACGCTGCCGCTTCACCGATTCAAAGAACTTCGGCCACTCACTCCGAGAGACGTTGGCTCCGAGGATGCAACAGCTACAACAGCAGCAGTTCCCATCCGAGCGGTGTACCGACAAGCCATCTGCCCCAAATGTCATCATGTCTGCAGAGCATCGGACACTGTTCCAGTACTCAGTTGGATTCGCGGCTGCCCTAGCTGCGGTCGACGGTTTCCGTGGACTGTTCCACTTGTGCAGGTCGGGGTTCCTGCTGCGCTAGTCCTAACTTGGGTCTTACTTGGAGACAGCGTCGGAAACAGCCTTGCGGACGGCTGGGTGACGCTTCCCTATTTGTGGCTTGTTCTGATTCTGGCGGCCATCTCTGTTGTAGATCTGCGAATCTGGTTGATCCCGTACTGGATGCCGTGGCTTGGGGCATCGGTGGGATTGGTGCTGATCAGCGCAGTCTCTATTGGACTCGGTGATCCGAGCCAAATTTTGTACGCACTTGGCGGTGCAGCAGGTGCGTTCTTGTTGTTCTTTCTGCTCTGGCTGATCGCCCCCGGCAAGCTGGGCTTCGGCGATGTTCGAATGGCGCTGCTTCTAGGCATGTTCTTGGCCTGGCTGCATCCACTCCTACCCATCTACGGGCTGCTGTTCGGCAGCCTTTTCGGATTACTCATGGGCGTGGTCGCTCTGCTCACCCGCAAGGACAGCCGGTTCCCGTTTGGGCCAGCACTAGCGCTCGGAGCGATGTGCGCTATCTGGTTTCACGAAGCACTTCTGCAGACTCTGCTCTAAGGGGTTGAGTCGCTCTAAGGGGTTGAGTCGCTCTAGGGGGTTAAGTCGCTCTAAGGGGTTGCGCCGTAGAGCCCTGTCAACGTTGGAACGAGGTTATCCATCACTAGATTCATGCACTTCACGCTCAGGTGTACTCCGTCGCCTGCATAACAGCGAGCAGTACTTCCGTCGGGCAGTGTGATGTAATCAGCAAAGTTGCCATCAGGTCCGGCTACGAGTTTGGCCACATCAAAGTATGAAACCCAAGGCCGAGTCGTGGCCTCTTCTTGGGCGATTCGGTTGCCGGTCTGCACTGCCTGCTGAATGTCCGGATTAGCGACGTTGGGTTCGCCGACCCATATCAGGCGACGGCCCTGGCCTTGATTGAGGTCCATGATTCCTGCGATGCGAGCGCGATACTGCTCTTCCCATTCGGCAGATCCATATTGGGCAACCACGGTGCCGTCACCTTCCAGAATGGACTGCCCATCGTTGGCACCCACCATAAACAGCGTCACTTCGGGAGCGTCCGTTGCAACAATCTCTTGCATCCGAGCCCCCCAGTTGAAGTAATCCGAGCGTGCCAGACCAGTCGAAACTTTGCCGTAGTTCGTGATGCTCAGTTCGGGAATATCGGTCACTGAGGATTTCAACATGTCCCCCAAAGCTTTAGCTGTGGAGTCTCCAGCGACAACGACGTTGAGCGGGTTGGCTGGAGTTGGCACGCGAACAGGCGGCAGCGTGGTGGTTGTGACTGCCGTTTCTGGCGCCGGCTTTTTGGTATCTGGGAATTCAAAGTCAGCATTCTTTTGCTCAACCCCCAGTTGCTGTGCCGCCCAGTCATAGGGGCGATTCAGTGAAACCAAGTTGGTCAGCCTGTCAATGATCCCAGAGGTTGCAACAGCGACTGAGCGCTGCCAGCCCAGCGGCATTCCCTCGGCCGAGGCACCCATGTTTCCCGAAGCAAGAACGACAAAAACAATCAGAGCAATGACGAGGCCCTTCCAGACCGTGTCTGCGGATTGGGTGCGACGAACGCGGCGGGGTCGCCGCCGCGGATTCTGAGTTGATCTCTGCTGGTTTGATCTCTGCTGGCCTGATCTCTGCTGGCCTGATCTCTGCTGATTCATTAGAAATCGAAATAAATGAACGGGGCAACACCCTGCGGGCCAAGCAGGTTGATCACCAAAAGGAATACCCCAATGCCGACAGCCATCACGATGGGAGGCAGTTGCGAGGCCCGATACTCAAGGGCGTCGCCGATTCGACGGGGAATGAACTGTCCGATCATGCCTACAAATATTGCCAGCAAAACCGTCGGAGTAACCAGCGATCCGACTCCCCAATTGCTGATCAAGCTCCAGAAGTACTCGAGTGCCCCAGTGACAGAGGTGGAGCGGAAGAAGATCCAGCCAATCACAACAAAGTGGAACACCAAGAGTCGAGCCAGCCAAGGGTTCATCGTTTCGGTCGACACAACAGTCGGAGTCGGTCGCTGCATCACTTGAGTCTCGTCGGGGTTCTCGTGAACTCCGCCCCCTGAGTCCTCGACTAGTTCAGCCCGCTGTTCAACTCGAACGGCGTGTTGTCGTTCAAGCACAAGGCCGATTCCCTGATAGGCGCCCCAGATAATGAAGGTCCAGCTCGCACCGTGCCAGAGCCCGCCAAAGAGCATGGTGAGAAACAGATTTCGGTACTCGGCACTTGGGCCGCCGCGGTTGCCACCGAGTGGAATGTAGAGATAGTCACGGAGCCAACGTGAGAGCGTCATATGCCAGCGGCGCCAAAAGTCCTGGATGCTTCGAGCCGAGTAAGGCTGATCGAAGTTGTCGGGAAACTTCACGCCCATGAGCAGGGCGATGCCGATTGCAATATCGGTATAGCCAGAAAAGTCTGCGTAGATCTGAATCGCGTAGGCCCAAGCGCCGACGAGTAGTTCCCAGTTTTGGAACTGTCCAGGAGCGACAAAGACTGGATCAACAATGGCGGTTGCCAAAAAGTTAGCGATCACCACTTTCTTGAAGAGTCCCCGGCAAATCAACCGGGCGGCACGGGTGACATCTACGGTCTGCCCACTCGGGCGGTGATTCATTTGAGGGACAAATTCCGATACTCGAACAATTGGTCCAGCTACGAGGTGCGGAAAGAATGAGAGGTAGACCGCAAAGTCCAACAACCCGACTGTGTCCTGGTGGCGTCGAAACACGTCGACCACGTAGCTGATTGCGCAGAAAGTAAAGAAGGACACTCCGATGGGAAGTGCCACTTTGATGAGCATGGGGGTAGCCGCAAGCCCAAGCGGTTCGAGCACGGTGAGCGCTGATTCCACAAAGAAGCCGTAGTACTTGAAGAACCCCAAGACAATCAGGTTTAACCCAACGGCACAGAGCATCCAGCGCTTGCGGTTCACATCATTGCGAGCCCGAAACACTGCTTGGGCAAGTACCCAGTTTCCAACGGTGGACCCTGCCAGCAAAAAGCAGAACCTCCAGTCAGCCCAGCCGTAGAACACGTAGCTGGCACCCAGAACAAACAGTTTCCAGTCTGTGGGGCGATCATTCAGCTTCCAGCTCACACCCAGCACGACGACGAAGAACAACGC
>CAMDAT010000199.1 GCA_945888825.1 Bifidobacterium breve
AATCCTCAGGTGGAGGCCCCTCGCGAGGGTGATTCCTTCACCTGAATCGGCAGCGATTCAAGCCCGCGAAGCGTAAAGCTCGGTCGGAAAGTTGGCACACCTGCGGGCAGTGTCGCCGGATCGAGTGTCATCTCCGAGAATCGCTCGAACAGGGAGCGAAAAACAATCTCTCCTTCTGCGCGAGCTAGGTGAGCGCCAAGGCAGTGATGGCCTCCCCATCCGAAGCTGAGCGGCTGAGGGGCATCGGGGCTAACGAAGCGCGCGATGTCAAACTTTTCGCCTTGGGGGTAGACGGCAGAGTCACGGTTTCCGCAGCTTTGCAACACGATGAAGGATCCACCCCGGGGGTGCACTTCTCCAAAGAGTTCAACAGGCTCAAGGGCCACTCGGACATTCATCTGCACTGGTGAGTCAGCGCGAAGCATTTCCAAAATGGCCGGAGCTAACAGGGCAGGTTCGCTGCGTAGGCGTTCCACCTGCTCCGGGTTATTCAGCAACAGCAGCAGCCCGTTTCCAATCAGGTTAGAAGTGGTTTCAAACCCGGCGGCATACAACAGCACTGTGTTCGTGATGAGTTCGTCAATCGAGAGTTTGTCGCCGGCCTCCTCAACCTGAATGAGCGCGCTCAGCAACAGATCGTCAGGGTTGGCCCGCTTCTCTTCAACCAGTTCAAGAAAATACATAGCGATCTCGATACCCGCTGCCTCACCCTGAGCTGTTAATTCTGGGGTCGAGGCAGGGTCGATGAGCGCCGTGAGGGAGCGAACTAACGGAAGGATGTGTTCGTTTCCCTCCTTGGGTACACCGAGGAGTTCGCTAATCACGGCTACGGGGTACGGGACAGCAAGATCGGCCATCACGTCGCCTCCGCCCTGATCCACAAAGCGGTCGAGCACCGGCAGCAGCAAGTTCTCGATGGTTGGGCGGAGTTCTTCGACTCTGCGGGGGGTAAACGCCCGGCTCACCAGAGAACGAATGCGGGTATGGTCGGGTGGGTTGAGCAACAACATGGTCGAGGTGTCTTCAGCAACCCGTCGCTCGTTTCCAGCAATCGAAAGCGGCAAGTCCATATCCGCCTCAGCCCGACCAAGCTTGGGGTGGCGAAGCACCTCTAGACAATCCTTATAGCTCGTGAGAACGATTGCACCAGCTTCGCTGCGCCACCGTCCCGGAGACTCACGCAGTTGGCTGTAAACGGGGTACGGGTCTTGCCGTCCCTCATTCGTCTGAATCGTGTAATTCAGAAGCTCATCGGCTTGTGCAGGTGTCATGAAAGAACTCTCGGGCATGACCACAGGATGTCACGAGCGGGTGGTTCATCGCACGACAGCAATTCCGAGGAGTCGCACAGGGAGTGTGAGGGGAAGTCCTTTTTGCAAGCCTGCTGCTAGATCGGATCCAGAGACAGGGTCAGTATTTGGTGTGCTCGAACCTCAAGTTCCTCAGCGAACGGACCCAAGTTGTTGCCAAGCAAGTCAACAATCTGTCCGCTGCGTCCAAGTACTCGCATTCTGGCGGCCTGCCCCCAGGGTTCATGGCAACGAACCACAAGTCTGCCGGTGCTATCGGTAAGGACTGCATCAACTTCCATTCCGCTGATATCTAGCTTGGAGCCTTCATTCGCCAAGCTGCCCTCACCGGCAGATGTACCAATCTGAAGTGGCGACCAGACCCGATCTGCAAGCTCGTAGGGGTCGGGGTGATTGAGCGCAATTGCGTAATTCAGGGTAAGCGGCTTTTGCATCTGGGCGCCGAGCAGCTGATTTTCTGGCCCAGCTGGAAGCGGACGAGAAGCCATTGGCCCTCTCGACAACCAGCCTGTGCAGCGCAGCAGCGTCAGGGCAAGGGCTCCTGCAGTTGTGAGTGGGTTCTGCGGGTCGCCATCTAGATCTACTAGTTCGTACTCGCACAGACCCTCGTGAGTGACAGTCAGATCCCCCGCCTGAACAAACCTTCTTGAGGGGAACGTTGGTACTCCCCATTCGTTTGGACCACCCTCGGCGGCAAGTGGCCGTTGTACTAGTCCGAACGCACACTCTGCCCGAGAGTTGCTGGCCCGCTCCTGCAGTGGGAAATGGACGCGCATCCGGTGATCTCGCACCTGATTGTTCAAGCTCGTGCTGACTCGCAGGATGCCCTCACCGGCACGCAACTCAATCACAGTCGTGACTACCTGCGGCAGGCTTTCAGGCTCGGGTGCAGACTCAGTCGGGGCACAAGAATGGAGCAGGTACTCGGAGTCAATACGCAGCCGGCCTCGAAGTGGTCCCTGCTCAATGACCTGCGCCCGTGTTGCCATCGGTTTACCTACTGCCAACTCAGGCTCAGTCGGACACCAGTTGTAGGTATCTCCCACGTCTACTTCGTCAATGATGTGACCGTAACCAGCGTGACCATTGACCGAGAAGGTTCCGTCCTCGGTGTTGACCTCAACAGAGATCAACCCGTTTGTCAGGCCGTAGGGGCCAGAGCTCTGCACTAGGGAACTAGGTGGATGAGGCTCCCAGATTCTCCAGCCAAAACCGGGAACTCGACCGGAGATCGCCAGTGCCCGGGTTGAAGCCTCTGCGTGATGCAAGACGGTACGAATGAGCAAACTCGGGTCCTGTTCGCAGCGCTGCCCAAGTTGGCTGAGTGCTTCAAGTGGGCTGAGTGCTTCAAGATGGCTCTTTACGTTCTCGACATTGGAAAACATGTGAACCTCGAGCACCCTGCGAGCATCGCCGGCGGCCTTGGTCGAGTCCTCCCTGTCGATCAAGAGAACTTGAACAGTTTCGGGGTGTTCAAAGATCAGTTCTCGGGCAACGACCATCGGTCCATCTGCCGCTGTGGTCAGGTGCAACTCCTCTTGTGCAGGTCGTTCCGACAACACCTGTACCCAAGATTTGCCTAGTGCTTCGAACCCCTCGGCAAGGGCGCTTGCTGTCAGGTCAACCTCGATGAGTTCCGTGCGCTCACGAGCACACGGGTTGAGCAACAGGATTCCGGCCTGCTGGATCTGCGTTGAGGCATGCTCGATTGCAGACCTCGCAACGCCTTGAGCAGTCTGAGTGGCTTCGGCATAGCGATGGAGCACAGCATCTACAACCTCATCGTGACTACACGCGCATATGGAGTCGTGGGCCGCATTGCGAATCACCTCCAACCAGGCCAAGTCCAGCAGAGGCTGATCCCGGATCGGCTCAGCAGACCACAAAGTGCAGAGTGGCTCGGCTAGGCGTTCAAGAGTTCGTTCCGCTCTTGCAGCAGCAATCTTTACGTCCACCCGGTTTGATGCCACACCCATCAATAAGTTGGCACGCGCCCCGGAACGCAACTCGCCACGGTGGGTTTGGAGGTTTGTTGAAGGTACCGACTCAAGGTACTCAGTCAGAGATCCGATTTGGAGTACGTAACGTTGCGCATCGGGGTGCGTGCTAGCTCTCAGGGTTTCTTGGGCCTGGAACTCTGCCACCACGCGAGACAAGTGCGCCGGAGGCGCCTCATGATCCATTCCGGCCATCCATAAACAAGGGTCTCCAACAAGTCCTCCTTGCACCTCTAGAAACATCTCGATTCGCTCTCGCAGCTGCGAAGCTTCTGCTGGCATATCCGAGCCGTTTCCGTACCCAGCTGACAAGTACTCAGCACGAACCCGGCTGCCGTCAGGAGATTCCCAGAAGAACGCCGGCTGATCGATAGACAGCGGCACCCCGCGCCAGACCACGGCATGGTCAAACCCAAACAGCTTGAGAATCTGCGGCATGGCTGCGATGTGACCAAACATGTCGGGTAAGTAACCAACCTGCATGGCTCCACCAAACTCCTCGGCCCGAGCAATTCCAAGTTGTAGGTTCCGAATCAGGGTTTCGCCAGAAACCAAGAACTCGTCGGGCAAGACATACCACGGGCCCATAGAGAGTCGTCCATCTGCACTCAGATTCTGCAGCGACTCGCGTTGTTCTGGCCTAACAGCGAGGTAGTCGTCCACCACGGCCATTTGGCCATCGAGTTGGAAGTGGCTAAAGCTCGGGTCCCCGAGTAACCGAGGTAGAAGTTCATCGAGCATCTGAACGAGCCGCCCTCGAAAAGTGGGGAAGGGGTCATACCATTCGCGATCCCAGTGGGTATGCGGCAACACGTGTACTGATCGAACCATTGCAGCATCGTAGGGTCAGGCATCACAGCGTGCTGAGTGACAGGGACAACTAAACTCATGAGGTGGCAGCACTGCGGAAACAACGACGAGCGTCACCAACGCTTGCCGTCGAGAATCGGCTCTATGCGCAGGGCCATGAGGTGATCGTGGGCATGGATGAGGTGGGACGAGGCGCCTGGGCTGGGCCTCTCACGGTTGGTGCAGCGGTGCTCAGTCGGGAGCGAAGGGTGAACGGTGTGCGTGACTCCAAGCAGCTTTCCGAAGCGCGCAGGGAACTGCTCTTTGACCGTATTGCCGACTGGTGCTCAACTTGGTCGGTTGGGCACGCAAGTCATCAGGAGTGCGACGAACTCGGAATGTCTGCAGCACAACGTCTTGCGGCGCGTCGGGCACTTGATGGGCTGACCCTTCAGGCAGACATGGTGCTGATGGATGGCAGTTGGGACTTTGTTGGTGGTGGGAACACCGAAACAATCATCAAAGGTGACACTTCGGTGTTATCAATCGCCGCAGCCTCGATTTTGGCCAAAGTGACTCGCGACAGGATCATGCGGGCTCAAGCAGATACGTATCCGGGGTTCGATTTTGACCGCAACAAGGGGTATCCCTGCCCCCGTCATCAGTTCGCGTTGCGT
>CAMDAT010000200.1 GCA_945888825.1 Bifidobacterium breve
CCCTTTGACGATGTTCGTTCCATCTACGAGTTTCTTGCGCCGAACCTCAAGGACACCGCCTCGAAGGAAGAGTTTGAGTTCCCGGCTCAATACATGTTCAAGAAGGTGCCAGGTGCCATGGAGGCTGGCCAGGACCCCGTGGCGCACACTCTGGCGCTCATGGATCATCACGGAATCGAGATGGCCATGATCGGTGCCGGCGGAAAGAACCAACTCAGGGCTCTGAACGAACACCCCAACCGGTTCTTGCCCTCAATTGGCGTTGACCCCAATGAGGGCATGAAGGCCGTGGAGCAGATCGTTAAGGCCTATGAGACAACTGGGCTGCGAGCGCTGGCAGGGTTTCCTGCTGGCTATAACCCCCAGGTGCCTATACATGACAAGCGCTGGTATCCGATCTATGCCAAATGCTGCGAGCTGAACATTCCCGTCTTTATGTGCACCGGGGTGCCCGGCCCGAGAGTTCCGATGGCCTGTCAGAAGCCCGAGTTGCTTGATGAGGTCTGTTGGTTCTTCCCGGAACTGACCATTGTGATGCGTCACGGTGCTGAGCCATGGGAGGAGCTAGCAGTCAAGCTCATGATTAAGTGGCCGAATCTGTATTACTCGACCTCTGCGTTTGCGCCGAAGTACTACCCCAAAGCAATCATCGATTACGCCAATACTCGTGGCAGCGACAAGGTGATGTACGGGGGCTATTTTCCCATGGGTCTGACCTTGGATCGCATCTTCTCCGAAATGCCAGATGTGCCACTGAAGGATGAAGTCTGGCCAAAATTCTTGCGAGAGAATGCGCGAAAAGTACTCGGTCTGAGCTGAACCGGACGGGGTTCAACTGAGCTGAGACAGACGGCGCTGGCGGCTAGTTCAGTCGGCTTGTTCAGTCGGCTTGTTCAGTCGGCTAGGTCGGTCGCGAGTTCTGCCACCGTGGCTTCGCTCAATGCGGTGACCTCTAGATAATCGGGGTGATCCACAACGAGTTCCACTGGCCCAGTTGACCAAGCGGCTACTTGTTCGGGGCTGAACTCAAAGCGAATGTAATGAACCGAGGCAGTTACGTCATCTCTGGTGAGCTGTGCCTCGTGGTCCTCGTCAACCACGCAACGCACCTCGTGGCCTGCGAAGCGAAGCAGCAGAGAGCGCTGAATTCCTACCAGTTTTGGCAACCACTCACGCAGCTGCTCCTCGCTGGTGAGTTCAAGAAACAGGGTTGCTGAAAGGGTGCCGGGAAGAGGAATGAGCGGGTTGTAGACGTTGAGCTCGGTGGTGATGCCTTCGTCGGACAGGATGTTCTCTGCTCGGGCCATCTCTTGCACCTGAAACAAAATGGTCTCTCGGTTTTCGAACAGCAGCGTGACGAACAGGCCGACACCGATGCGACGCCGCTTCTTCAGAGTGATGATCTCTGCGCGGAAATCATCCCGAGTGCGCTCGTAGGCACGAAGGTCCGCAATGTCACTCAGTTTTAGCTTGCGCGGGGATAGATCGTCTTGTGGCGATGAGGAACTCACGTATCGCTCTTTCTGCTGGAGGGGATTCGGGGGGGGATGTCTTTTTGGGATGTGAGCGAGTGGGGTGTTGCTTTGGAACGGGTGTTAGATCAGTCCTCAGGTAGCCCGTAGGAGCGGGCCATCTGGCTGAGTGGGTGAACCGGTTGGGTTCCAGTCTCGAGGACGATGCCACCGTTGGCGAGTGAGCAGTCGCCTGCCACGGCCTCAGAGTCTGCCTTCTTTATTGCCGCTGCCATTTTGGTGGCAACCTTGCGGCTCGCCTGGAGATTCTCTTCACGAAGGCCCCACGTACCATCGATTCCCGAGCATTCGGCCACAACAGTAATTTTGGTGCCAGTCAGCTTGAGAAGGTCACGGCTCTTTAGCCCAACGTTTTGAGCGCGCAGGTGGCATGGGGCGTGATAGGTCGTGGTCTCGGGGATATGTCCTGAGAACTCGGCATCTAGGCCTTCGCCGCCGGCTGCCTTGTCTTCACGGTGAACCTTCATCAGGTACTCGGCTGCATCGAAGGAATGCGCGGCAACGAGTTCTGCATCTGGACCACCGACGTAATCTACGTAGTCCTTCTTCAGGATGTAACCGCAGGTTGGTTGAGGTACCACAACCGCTGGGTTGCCTCCGCGGCGTTGTTCAGAGCGAATCCAACTGGCAAGAATCTTGATGTTGGTGCGGGCATTCTTGACGAATCCCTCGATGTCGCCCTGGTGAAGCACGGGTGCTCCGCAGCACACCTCTCCCGCTGGCAACTCACATGCAATACCGTTGTGCTCATATACCTGAACTAGGTCTTTGCCTGTTCTGGTGTCTTGGTACTCCACTAGGCAGGTTGGAAAGAGCGCAACGCGCTCGCGTTCAGGACGAGCGAGCTTGGGGGTGCGCTTCTTGAACCAAGTAGAGAATCGGGTACGAGCAAAGGGTGACAGCACTCGTTCTGCGGCAATGCCAGCAGTGGATTCAATCAATTTCCGCGGAAGCGAATTAGGAGTCTCGATAGTTTTGTTAGCTAGCGGCGCTAGGGCTGATCCGACGCGACCAGTCAGGTCTGTATGGCCGAGTGCAAAGTCAGTGACTCGCTCTTTTACTGGTCGTTTGCGCGTGGAATGCAACACCTGCTCTGCACGCATCATCAAGCGGGGGAAGTCAAGATCCCACTCGGACTGACCGGGTATGTAGGGGCAGTTGACGTAGCAGAGCTTGCACTGAAAGCACTCGTCGACGATTTGGTCCTGCTGCGCTGGAGTCATCGTCGCCGCATCCTGTTTTGGATCTGCGTCGATGAACTCGAAGAGGGTGGGGAATGAACTGCAAAACTTGAAACAGAGTCGGCACCCGTGGCACAGGTCGTAGACCCGAGTCATTTCTTCTCGGAGGTCGGCCTCGACAAGGTATTTGGGGTGCAGGGGATCGTAGGTAGTAGTCACAGAATTCTCCAGACAGTGACAGGAGGCGGGCCTGCCGAAGCAAGCCCGCCCTAGTCACTACAAATTAGCTAAGTGAGGCGAGGCCCTCACCGAAGCGTCCTGCATGGGACTTTTCGGCGCGTGCCAGTGTCTCGAGCCATTCGGCGATCTCGTCGAAGCCTTCATCGCGAGCAGTTTTTGCAAAGCCGGGGTACATCTCGGTGTACTCATAGGTCTCGCCAGCGATGGCTGAGCGGAGGTTGTCCTCGGTAGGACCGACAGGTTCACCGGTGGCTGGATCTCCAACCTCGGCCAGGAAGTCGAAGTGACCGAACGCATGGCCAGTTTCGCCCTCTGCAACGGAGCGGAACAGAGCGGATACGTCTGGGTAGCCTTCGATATCTGCCTTCTGAGCGAAGTACAGGTAGCGGCGGTTTGCCTGGCTCTCTCCTGCGAACGCCTCCTTCAGATTTTCTTCGGTTTTGGTGCCTTGTAGGCTTGGCATAGTTATCCCTTTCTTGTTGTGTTGTTAGGTATTTCTGGGTGACTGTATTACTGGGTGACTGTATTGCTGGGTGATTGTCTAACGGCGTGGCAGCAGCATTGCTGCGCGACCGTTTAGCTGCGAGGCAGCATTGCTGGGTGACTGTTTAGGTCCGCACGTAGCAGGTCTAGGCCCCTGCCTTGCTGTGCTGATCTTGTGACCTGCGGTTCTGGTCTTGTGCCAGGCAGTGCTCGCACTGTCCGCGGACCAAGATCTCGGTTTCGGAGACTAGAAACCCCGATGGAAGTGTCTCGTTGAACTTCAAGGAATCAAGGTCTGCTTCGACGTCGCGCACCAAGCCACAGCCCTCGCAGACCAAATGGTGATGAGCGTGTTCAACATTGGAATCAAAGCGGGCTGATCCGGTGCCGAGATCTAGGTGGAGGATCTCTCCCATATCGGTGAGATCGTTTAGCGTCTGGTACACGGTTCGTAGCGAGATGGTGGGCATCTGCTCTGCAACCTGCTCATAGACAGTTTCGGCGCTTGGGTGGGTGTGGTTCTGGTACAGCACACGGAAGACAGCCTGGCGTTGAGGGGTGACTTTTAGGCCAACCTCCCTAAACCGCTGGGTCAATTCCTCGGGTGAGTGCACGGAGGGCACTGTATCCCAACAGAGGTCTAATCTGCAAGCATTGTTGATTGCCAATAATTGAATATTGGGTGGTGGCGCTGGGCCGGTGGGGTTTAGGGGCTGGGTTTGCCGTTGTGTTGGGTGTTGAGTTGGGTGCCGGTTGGTGTGGTGATGATGTATCGGCCGGGTTTGTTGGGGTTTTCGGTGATGGTCCAGCCGTTGGTGTGGAGTAGTGCGTGGTGTGGTTTGCAAAGTGAAACCAGATTGTTGAGATCTGTTGGTCCGCCGTCTTGGGCTTCTTTGACGTGGTGGAGGTCTACCCATGTGTGGGGTGCGTCGCATCCGGGGACGACGCATCCTTGGTCTCTGATTGCTATGGCTTTGCGTTGGCTGGGTGTTGCGTAACGAACAGCGGTTCCTAGGTCGAGTGGGATGCCCAAAGAGTTGATGATGAGTGCTTGGATTTTGGGGTCGCAGTTGAGGAGTCTGGTGGTGCCGTCTTGGAGGCGGACACCATCTGGTGTGGTGGCGTGGACGGGGTCTGAGGCTTGAATAACAAGGGTGATGTCAGTTGTGGGGTTGTTCGTGGTTCCTGGTTGGGTGCTGATAGCGCGGCGGATGAGTTCGGTGAGGGCTTCGGCTAAGAGTTGTGGTCGCGAGGGGATGATGTGATCAGGGTTAGCTGCTTTGAGTTTGCGGTGATGCGCAACACGCCGTTCGGTCT
>CAMDAT010000201.1 GCA_945888825.1 Bifidobacterium breve
AGTTCCACCTTGGCTCAGAGCTTTGACTGCACCGGCATCCACGTGAATCCGACCCGCCGATGGCAGCGCAAATGCAATCCAGAGCTTTCGGGCCGATAACTGATTGTCGCGAGCATGAATCGTGGTTCCCACACCAGGAACCTGATTGACAGCATCACGCAGAACCTCTGGCCGCGATGCAGCAGCGATCACAGTTCGAACTCCAGACCATGCGGCGATCTTGGCAGCAGACAACTTCGAGGCCATCCCGCCACTACCGCGAGCCGAGCCGGCTCCCCCGGCCAACTGCTCAAGTTCGTGATCAATCTCGATGATCTCTTCGATCAGCGAGGCTTGCACAGTGCTGCGGGGATCAGCATTCATCAGACCCGGCATATCCGTCAGCAAGACGAGCAGATCTGCAGAGATGAGGTGCGCAACAAGGGCCGCAATGCGATCGTTGTCGCCAAAGCGAATCTCATCGTCTGCGACTGCATCGTTTTCATTGACCACGGGAATCACTCCGAGTTCGATGAGACGTTCGAGTGTGCCTCGGGCAAACAGATACTGAGCGCGCACCATAAAGTCATGAGGAGCTAACAGGACCTGTCCTGCGACAAGGCCCTGCTCAGCGAGTTGCTCGTTCCAGGTCTGCATCAGGCGAGCCTGACCTACGGCCGAGACGGCCTGAAGCGTTGTTGAGTCAGTCGGACGCGAAGCTGCATCAAAACCAAGAAGTGGCAACCCCGAGGCCACAGCCCCGGAAGAGACAACCACGACCTCATGGCCCATGGAGCGCAATTCTGCCAACTCAATGCTGAGCTTGTGAATGGACTCTGAAGCAATGACCCCGTCATCATTGGTCAGACTCGAGGAACCAATCTTGACTACCAACCTCATGTTGGGCTCGACCCTCGTTGCACGTAGATAACTTCGGTCTCTACGTCGGATTCGTTCACGTCCGATTCGTTCACGTCCGATTCGTTCATATCGGAGTCGTCCATATCGGAGTCGTTCATATCTACTTCGGTGGCCTGAGACTCGCTCACATACGAGATACCGCCCCCAGGTGTTCCCGAGGGTGGTTCCTCCTCAAGCCAATCACCCGTATGGGCTTCACGGTTTCTACGATGCCGAGCCACTGGGGCCGCATCGTCAAAGGGTTGAACCTCGAGTGTGTCGTCCGATTCATAGTCGAAGCTGAATTTCGCGATATGCACAACATCGCCATTGCGAGCCCCAGCACGAGCCAGCGCACGATCGACGCCAAGCTTGGTGAGTCGTTCCCGAGCCACATCGAGCGCCTCGGAATTGGTCATATCAGAGAGCCCAACTGCGCGGGTAGCTTCACGGCCGATCACCTCGAAGCTGCCATCGTCCCTTCTCCCAATCTTGATTCCCTCTGCGACAGGACGCAGCGTCACAAATCCGTCGGATTCAGGCTCATTCGCCCGCGCAGTTTCTACTGCCCGCCGCAGCAGTCCCAGAAGTTGGGGCACCCCGGCCCCAGTGATTGCAGACACAGAGAGACCATCGAATTGTGCAGCCTGATCGCCCTCGGCCATATCGGAGCGCGAACCAATGCGAACCCGCGGACGGTCCAACATGTCGGGGCGGTAACTCTCTAGTTCAGCCAACAAAACCCGCTCTTGTTCTTCTGGTGAGCGCTCGGCGAGTGGAGAAAGGTCGAGCAGCAATACCAGCGCTCTTGCCCGCTCGATATGCCGCAGGAACTGATGGCCGAGACCTCTACCCTCGGCAGCGCCCTCAATCAGACCAGGAATGTCGGCAACAACCATCTCGAAGGCAAGGCCATTGCCCTCGTTGATCCGAACCACACCCAAGTTGGGAACCAAGGTAGTAAAGGGATAGTCGGCAATTTTTGGGCGCGCCGCCGAGATGCGTGAGATCAGCGTGGACTTTCCTACATTGGGAAACCCAACGAGTGCCACATCGGCCATGAGTTTGAGTTCGAGCCACATCCAGCGCTCTTGGCCGACTTCACCCTGCTCGGCAAACCCTGGAGCGCGACGCTTATTGGACAGGAACTTTGCATTGCCTTTTCCGCCGATTCCGCCCTCGGCTGCGAGCCACCGATCACGATCGTGGACAAGGTCGGCCAGGATCTCTCCATCACGGTCTTTGACCGTGGTCCCGATGGGCACATGGACAGAGAGGTCATCGCCACCATGGCCATGTTTCTTCTTGCCCGAGCCATGTGAGCCGTTGGTTGCCTTACGGTGCGGGTGATCTCGGAATGACAACAGCGAAGCAACATTTCGGTCAGCTACCAACCAAACATCGCCCCCAGATCCACCATCTCCACCATCTGGGCCGCCCATGGCAACGTGCGCTTCTCGGCGGAACGAGGTACATCCAGCGCCTCCATCTCCGCCTTTTACGTTTAGACCACACTCATCTACAAAGTTCGACACAGCATAAGGATACGACGAGTCAGCACTCCGCTCACTATGCAGATCCAGAGCAGCCCGCGTGGACTGTCCCATCGGGCTTCTAATATGGCCATGTGAACAACTCGGAGCCGAACAACAACTCAGAGCCTGAGGACCGCACAGCCCTCTGGGCTTCGACGATGGGCGGCCATCAAATCGGCGAGAAACCAATTCGTCTGGCTCATTCTGACTCCACAGCCCAGATTGGAATCGCTGCGCGAATGAACCGCGCTACGCGTGAACACCTAGAGGAACTGACACTCGTCCGCGGAGCGACGGCCTCTGCAGGAGCCGGCAATCGAGTCGTACCCGAAGAGCCAGACCCAGAACGCACATGCTTCGAACGCGACCGAGACCGCATCTTGCATAGTCCGGCGTTTCGAAGGTTGTCGGGCAAAACCCAGGTCTTTGTGTTTCCCGAGGATCACCAACGAACCAGGCTCACCCACGCTCTCGAGGTTGCTCAAGTTGCCGTGGCAATCTCTCGATCACTCGGACTCAATCTGGCGCTCACCGAGGCAATCGCGCTGGGCCACGACTGCGGTCACGGGCCAGGCGGCCACGCAAGCGAAGACGCATTCTCCCCCTACATACCCGGTGGCTACGATCACGCCGTCTGGGGTGCAGATACTGTGCTGCGGCCCCTCAACTTGTGTAGCGAGACGCTCGACGGAATCCGCAATCACTCTTGGTCGCGGCCAGCACCGCTCACACCCGAAGGTGAGGTTGTCTCTTGGGCAGACCGCATTGCCTATGTATGCCACGACTTTGAAGATGCTGCACACGTGGGAATCGTGATGCCAGAAGAACTTCCGATACTCGTACGCGAGCGCTGCGGGGAGCGCAGAAGCCAGCAGCTCAGTTCGTTCATCTCCGCTGTAGTTCAAGCTGCAAGGGAGACCGGGCAGATCGGCATGACCGACTCGTTGGCCGAAGCCCTCGCTGAGTTTCGACGATTCAACTACGACCAGATTTACATGCGTGCAGAGTCTCTCGCCCAGTCCGCAACCGTGATTCGGATTCTACGTGCGCTCGTTGAGCATCACGGATCCCACCCAAATCAGCTGCCGGCACTTCAAGCAACAGAAACGGCTCCAGAATCCGACTCGGAGGAAGCCCTCGCTCAGGCGGTCACCTATGTAGGTGGCATGACTGACCGGTATGCATTCTCCCAAGCTCAACAACTCTTGGGCTGGAATAGCAACGACCTTCCGGTCGGCATTCTCTAGCCTTCGGCAGGCTTATTCAGTTGCAGGGAAGACGTTCACGATCTTGCGATTGCGACGTGAACCGAACTTGACCTTGCCGTCAGCGAGCGCGAACAGGGTGTCGTCTCCGCCGATGCCGACGTTTTCTCCGGGGTGAATCTTTGTTCCGCGCTGACGCACGATAATTGCCCCAGCGTGGACCACGCCGCCGTCGAATACTTTGACGCCGAGGCGCTTACTCTCTGAATCGCGACCGTTCCTTGTAGAACCGCCACCTTTGGTCTTCGACATGAGTGCTTTCTCTTCCTAGCTTGGAGGTACCGAACCGAGTGCGAAGTAGGGCGATGCCCTTAGCCTCGAGAGATTCCGGTGATCTCGATTGCCGAGTACGTCTGACGATGACCCCACCGACGACGGTTATTGGACTTGTTCTTATAGGTGAAGGCGTTGATCTTGGGTCCTCGCACTTCTTCGACCACACGAGCAGAAACTGTGGCTCCCTTGAGCTGCTCTGGGGTAGCGAGCACAGTATCGCCGTCCACCAACATCACTGGACGGAGCTCAACCTCGCTCTCTGGCGCACCCAAGCGCTCAACACGCAGGCGCTGGCCCTGCTCGACACGATATTGCTTTCCACCGGACTTCACGACTGCATACATACGGATATTTACACTACCGGAGGAGGGCTACTGAATGCACGTTGAGCACCTACGGCCTAGGTCAGAAACTCAGATGACAGCAGAACCCCGCGTCCTTCACAGGGCTCACAGATAGTCGAGACAGATTCCAAAAGCCCTTCACCAATGCGCTTTCTGGTCATTTCGACTAGGCCAAGCTCAGAGATAGCAAACACCTGTGTACGGGTTTTATCCCGGCTCAGCGCCTCACGGAACTGCCGGCCGACTTGGTCACGATTCTCTTTGATCTCCATGTCAATAAAGTCAATGACGATGATTCCGCCAATATCTCGAAGCCGAAGCTGACGTGCAATCTCTTCAGCAGCCTCGAGGTTGTTGCGAAATACTGTTTCTTCCAGATTTGAAGAGCCAACGTTTCTGCCAGTGTTGACGTCGATGACAGTCAGGGCTTCGGTGGCTTCGATGATGA
>CAMDAT010000202.1 GCA_945888825.1 Bifidobacterium breve
ATCAACCATCGCAGCAATTGAGTGCGACAAGTAGTTGCTCGCAGGACCGCCTGCGTAGGGCAGGCCACCCGTCACGGTCAGCGAGCGATCTGCAAGGAGCGGATCAATCCCGAGGGCGTCAGCTGCAAAGTGAACCGAGGAAGCAAAGCAGGAGTACAGATCACAATGGTCAACCTGTTCGATACTCACACCTGCTTGGTGAAGCGCAGAACCAAACGACTGTGTCATCGCCTCCGAACGAGACAGGTCCGGATGCTCTGCGAGATACACCGCATCAGTCGCGTAGCAGGAGCCACGCAGATACACGCGACGATCTTGAGGAACCCCGAGGCGATCGGCTGCTTCGTGGCTCGCAATGATCACAGCTGCAGACATATCCACATCCATAAATGCCACGGTGCGTTTTGTATAGGGGTAGCCCACCAGGCGATTCTCGGATGTGACGTCAACTAACTCAGCTGCAGTGCGGGCCTGTGGAAACCATGCGTTCGGGTTGGTTGCTGCGATCTGAGTCATCGGTGCAAGGAGTTCACCGATCTGGCGACGATACTGCTCTGGCTGCACACCGAGTCGAGCCCGTCTAGCAATATCTCGGGTGGCAAAGGTCAGCCAGGCTTGAAACACCTCATGGGCAATCTCGCTTTCGTGGAACGGTGCTTCGAAGGGAATCCCCAAGGGATTCGGATCTCTATGCGACCAGTTCGGACGTTCCCCCGCTCGCTTCAGCCGACGCTTCGTATCCAAGGCTTCCGCCCCGAGCACAGCTGCAACCTCGAGTTGTCCAGCCGAAATCTGTGCTGCAGCAGCAGAGAGCAACTGTTGCGGAACCGTTCCCCCGATTCCTGAGTAAGCCAGCCGTTGCGGTGTTATCCCAAGCTCTGCTGCTAGCCGAGCAGCAGGCTCGTCATAGGGCCAAGACATGCAGTACACAACATCCAGACTCTGCACCGCAGCTAGTGGGTCAGCAGTTGCATTGGCGTCGGCTGCGGCCAAGCGCAGCACTTCGGCAGACATCAGGAGCGGCTCGGGCGACTTTTCCTCGCCGGACAGATGCCAGGTGCGCTGAGCCACACCGATGATGCACGGGGAGTGCGGATTGGTGCTCACCGAATCGGACCCATCGCTCGACCTGTGGGACTGATCACTCGCCCTTCCAATTGGGCTCGCGCTTCTCTTTGAAAGCCAGGGGTCCTTCTTTGGCATCTGCAGTAGAAAAGATTTTGGTGGAGAGTTCCTGTTCCACCCCGTAGGCCTCTGTAAGCGTGCCGTTCAGTCCTCGAATGACCGACTCTTTTGTGGCCTGAACTGCCAGCGGAGCATTCGCCAGAATACGTCGAGCCCACATGCCCGCCCGAGGCAGCAGATCAAGAGGAGAGACAATCTCATTCAGTAAGCCCAGTTCCAGCGCGTGCTCAGCAGAGAATGCCTCCGCAGTCAGGAGGAACTCCATGGCCGCTGGAAAGTTCAATTGCCGTGGCAAACGCGCAGTAGTGCCACCGCCGGCAAAGAGACCCCGCTTTGGTTCCATCACCCCAAAAGTTGCGCCTGGAGTCGCTAGTCGAATATCAGTGCCACCGAGCATTTCCATGCCGCCGGCAACACACGGGCCATCAACGGCCGCAATAATCGGCTTATAGATTTTGGCGTTCCTCAGTACTGCTCGAGTCCCATCTTCGAGCTTGCATCCATCGATCTCGGTGACCTCGCCCTTGGCGATCTGCTCAGACAGCGCCGTGACTTGTGGGATGTAGGTCTTCAGGTCTGCACCCGACATGAAGTTTCCAGGCACCCCGGTAATAATCGCAACCCACAGATCATCCTCGTAGCGAAACTCTCGCCAGGCGGCTGCTAAATCTCGGAAGTGAAACATGTCGAGGGAGTTTCGCGACTCGGGTCGGTCGATAGTGATGAGCATCGCGTGTTCAATTGCGGACCCGCCAAGCACTGGATTTCGTTCCACGTGAATTGTCATATTCAGTGCCTTTCCAAGAACCTGACGCTCGTGTCAGGTTTTCTGGCAGAATATCAGTGTGAACTGGTCTCCACCACCACGGTCAGCCTGGGTCGACAAACTTGTGCAAGTTGGTCAATCACTCGGGGATGATGGTGCATCGATGATCTCGTTGGACCCAGACGAACTGCTTTTTGATGCTCAAGCAGCCACTGGTCTGCAGGATTTTGGGGATGACTGGTTTCAAGTTCCCTACCGATGGCTTCTAGAAGGAATGCAGAATGAGGCACAACTTCACTTACCCGGCAGGCTGAGGGCGCGAACTGAGATTGACCGCATTCTTGCCAACCGCCTCCGGCTTATTGAACTTTGGAGAGACTCACCCGCGCTTCTCACTGGGACGGTGGACAAACCGATTTTTGTGACCGGCCTTGGCAGGTCCGGCACCACCTTGTTGCATGAATTACTCGCTCTCGATGACGGCGTGCGGTCCCCGCAACTCTGGGAGTTGATGTACTCGGTGCCGCCACCCCAAGCGGACTCGTACGAGACCGACCCCCGTATTTCACGCGCTGATGATGAGATCACGGTGATGGATGAGATGGTCCCTGCGTTCACCTCGATGCACGAGAACCGGGGTTTCTTGCCAACGGAATGCATCTTTGCCTTTGCCCATCAATTTTCTAGCGATATGTTCACTGGCCTCTACAACGTGCCGAGCTACATGATTTCAAGATCAGGGCTTGATCACGCTCCCGAGTATGCCTGGCACCGCAAGATGCTCACCACACTCAGTTCCGATTATCCGGGTAGGTGGGTGCTGAAAGCTCCTTCGCATTTGTCCTCGCTGCCCTTGCTATTCCAGGAGTATCCAGACGCTCGGGTGGTCATTACTCACCGCGATCCGCTTCGAGTTATTGGGTCACTCGCAGATCTGATGGCCACGCTTCATTGGATGCACTCAAATCACGTAGACCATGCTGGAATCGCAGAGTTGCTCGGATTCGGTCTTGGCTACCTGATGGATGAGGTCACTGCTATACGAGACTCTGCCTCTCTGCCAGAAGACCAAATCTCTGACGTGATCTATCAGGACCTGATTGCTGACCCCATCTCGGTGATCACCGCTCTGTATTCGGAATGGGATCTCGAACTCACCGAGGGGTATCTCAATCGAGTTCGGAGCTATATCGCCGCCCGGCACACCGACAGGTCCAACGCTCACGAGTATCGATTCGAAGATACGGGTCTTGATCTTGCCGAGAACCGGGAGCGCCTCGCCCCCTATCAAGAACGGTTCGGTGTTATCTCCGAGGTCTAGAGCTGAATGATTCGAGCAGTGGGATGGGGAGGATTCTCGGCAAGCACCCACCGCACAAGCATGTATCCCTCGGTTCGGCCGCCGGTATCAATCCAATTCGGCAGGCCGGGGTCTTCTGCAGCGATCACCATCCGCCATGAGCCGTCCTCGCTCCGCTGCGCGTTCTGATCATTCAGGCAAGTGGTTGAGTAGCGGGCGTCGTAGGACTCCATCCACGGATTGGTCACGGTGAGACCCCAATAGGTGAAGGGAAGTTCTGGCGCCACTACGGTCACCTCGAGCGCCTCACCTTCAGCCAAGCGGAACAAGCCACCGTGATAGGTCATGTCTGCATCGGAGTGACTCTGCAACTCAGAGTCCTGATCTTCGACATGCTCAGCCCCGCTCTTACCGCCAAAATGATTCAGGTTTGCCTGTGCGCCAGACCAAATCTCAGCGCAAGCGTGACCAACAAAGGTCAAAAACATCGCGGCGAACTCAAGTTGCGGAGCGAACTCAGTTGCAGTGCAACGAGGAGGGGGCACCTCGCCCACTAGTTGAACTCTCAACTGTGAGGGTCGCTGAGTTTGCTTGTCATGAAAGGTCTCACGTATAGCGACTTGACCGCAGTCTGGCTCGAGTTGAATCCAGTTTCGAACCCCCTCGGGGCGCACAGCAGAGAGCCATATATCAACCTCACCATCGCTGCCGAGTTCGAAGCTATCCAGATGCACCTGCGAGAGCGTGCCCGTTCGACCGCCCATCGGCCCCTTGCCAACCGGAGTGCCAAAGGTAAGGCCAACATATGGGGCCTCTCCACGGGTTCCCGTCATGTGGTAGATCTGCGATGAATCCAGTGCGCAGAACCAATACGTCACATCCGGGTTATCAACCATCAACTTGCGAAAAGGCGTCTGCGAGACAAAGAGCTCAGGGTGCAGCGGATCGTTCTTCTCTACAAACCACTCTTGTGCCAGCGAAGCCAACCGAGTTGCCCAGCGATACCCCTCTGCTAAGTCCTGCGGCGTGTGAGGAACCGGAGCCGCCAACATCCAATCCACTGCGGCCCGCTGGGCATCTAGCCAGCCTGCATAGGCAGCGGCCAATCGGTCACTGTCAGACAGTTCTGCAGTGTCATCGTTCATCTGTTCAACTTTCTGTTCCGTCAACTGAAGGTAAAATTCCGAGTGAGGCAACTGCCTCTAACTGCTCTAAGAACTCGGCCAGCGAGTTCTGCCGCATGCGCAGGTTCACATGAGTTGCGCCGAGTTCTTGCAGGTAGCGAAGTCGCTCCAAGCTGCCATCAGGATTACCAACTGGATCAAGATCCTCGGCGCCAAGTACCAGATCCAAGGGTCGATCCCGCCCATCTAGAGACTGCGAATTCCGAAGGTCGCCCAGCATGCTGGTCAGTTGCTGATCATCCAATCCAAACGGAACCCAGCCGC
>CAMDAT010000203.1 GCA_945888825.1 Bifidobacterium breve
GCTCACCTGTTTGCTTGCTGGCGGACATTGCCTGTTAGAGAGTGTTCCTGGCCTGGCAAAGACTCTGTCGGCAGAGACAATGGCGCTCTCAGTAGGCGGAACTTTTTCTCGTATTCAGTTCACCCCAGACCTGCTGCCAGCCGACGTAGTGGGAACTCGAATCTATCGAGCTTCGAGCGAGTCATTCGATGTCGAACTCGGGCCGATCTTTGCCAACTTTGTATTGGCCGATGAAATCAACCGCGCCCCGGCCAAGGTGCAGTCCGCTCTGCTCGAGGTGATGGCTGAGCAGCAGGTCACGATCGGCGGAACCACGCATAAACTCGACGGGCCTTTCATCGTGCTCGCTACCCAGAACCCCATTGAATCTGAGGGTGTCTACCCACTACCCGAGGCCCAGCGAGACCGGTTCTTGATGAAGGTTGTTCTGGGATATCCGTCTCCGGCAGAAGAAGTCGAAATCGTTCAGCGAATGGGAACTGCAGCCCCCGAGGCCCACCAAGTAGTGACTCTGGATCAGGTACGGCAGCTGCAAGGCGCGGCGGAGCGTGTCTATGTCGATCGCAGCGTGTTGGAATACGCCGTGAATCTGGTTTTGTGCACCCGCACCCCAGAGAACTTTGGCCTAGCCGAGCTTCGGAGCTACATAGAACTCGGTGCAAGCCCCCGAGCCTCGATTGGCTTGATTCGCGGTGGACGCGCTCTGGCCATGCTTCGTGGACGCAACTACCTGACGCCCCAAGATGTATTCGACGTTGCACCCGAGATTCTGCGCCACCGCTTGTTGTTGTCCTATGAGGCCCTCGCCCAAGACATCGACGTGGAACAAGTTGTGAATCGGATTCTGTCTACTGTGCCGGCTCCACGAGTCAGCCCCGCTCAGGCTCCCGCCACCCAGGCTGACCCCAACAACGGGAACTCTGCTGTTGCTGCTACTTGGGGGGCCTGAATCACATGGCGGGGCTATCTGACACCTTGGGTTTGGTCGGAGACCGACCAGCCGAAGAGATTGTTCGACGGCTCACCTTGGATATCACGCGCCGTCTTGACGGCATGTTGCATGGCGACTTTATGGGGATTGTTCCCGGCCGAGGTAGTGAGCCGGGAGAGGCCCGCGCATACTCCCCCGGCGACGACGTTCGTCATATCGATTGGAACGTAACTGCCCGCATGCAGGACCCCTACCTGCGAGAGACCATTGCAGACCGAGAACTAGAAACTTGGATGCTGATCGACCGGTCGGCAGGCCTAGATTTTGGAACTGCACTCTGTGAGAAACGCGACCTTGTTCTGGGTGCCTCCGCAGGCATTGGATTGTTAACAGCCCGAGGAGGAAACCGGGTTGGTGCAGTCATGTTGCGCGGAAGCGAAGTCACCACCATGCCGCCAAGACAAGGCCGGCGGAACCTGCTCGGCATTTTGGATCGGGTGCTCGAATCCCCGCGAGAGGATGGCACCGGGGCTACCAACCTTGCCGCTGGGCTTCAACGCATCGCAGCCGTTGCACCCCGCAGGGGACTAGTGGTTGCCATCTCAGACTTCTTGGCAGACCCGTCCACGTGGAAGAACCCCTTGGGTTCGCTAGCAATTCGCCATTCAGTGCTGTGCGTACAGGTGGTCGATCCTCGAGATCTTGACCTGCCCGCAACCGGAATGTTGCAGTTCCAAGATCCGGCAGATGGTTCAATTCGTGAGGTCAATACTGATGACAAACACGTGCGCGAGCGTTACGCCGCGGCTGCTGCTGAACAGCAGGCTCAGATTGCTTCACAGATTCGCGCCGCAGGAGGCGACCACCTAGTTCTACGAACTGATGGCGACTGGCTTATGGACCTTGCACAGTACGTGTCTCGACGCCGACACCGAGCAGAAATGACCGCTGGGAGGCGGACCCGATGACCGAATGGTTTCTCGTTCCCATGCGCCTGTGGTGTTTGCTGGGAGTTGTTGCACTCGTAGCCACCTACGTGTTTATGCAGTTCAAGCGCCCCCGCTACACCGTGCGATTTTCTAATCTCAATCTGTTGGACAAGGTCGCACCAAAGCGCCCCGGTTGGCGGCGCCATCTTGGGGCTGGCTTCTTTGCACTAGCCCTGACCACATTGGTGATTGCTTACGCACAGCCCATCATGACAATCAAAGTGCCACAAGAGCGCACCACCATCATGTTGGCTATCGACACCTCGCTGTCCATGGCCGCCGAGGACGTTGCCCCGAATCGTCTCGAGGCAGCACAGGCCGCAGCAGTTGCCTTCCTTGACGAGCTTCCCGATGATCTCAATGTGGGCCTGGTAAGTTTCGCTGGCACAGCACAACTTCTGGTGCCGCCCACACAAGATCATGAGTCCATAAAGACTGCAATCGACGGGCTGGAGCTTGATAAAGCAACCGCAATTGGCGATGCAGTGAAGCTCTCACTCGAGGTCATCGCCGATCAGGCAGTTGGGGTAACGGATGGCGTACCTGACGCCGCAATCGTGTTGATCTCTGATGGTGAAACCACCGTTGGCCTGCCCACCGAAGAGGCCATTCCCTTGGCACAAGAGGCCGGCGTTGCTGTGTCGACGATCGCCTACGGAACGGCTAACGGGCAGATCATGGTCGACGAGGACGGAGACGGCGTAGGGCAGCTCACTGGGGTGCCGGTCAACGTTGAAGAACTCAAAGGCTTGGCCGAGGATACCGGCGGTACGGCGTATACAGCTGAGAGCGCTACCGACTTGGCCAAGGTGTACGAAGAACTTGGCTCAACCATCGGCTTTGAAGAGCAGGACACAGACGTGAGCTACAAGTTTGTTGGCGCAGGCCTAGTCATGATGCTGATTGCTGCTGCCTGCTCGCTGCGCTGGTCAACACGCCTTCCCTAGAGAGCGACCCCCAGGAGAGCAAGCACACCTTCTTAGGGTGCAGAGCTTGCCTTCTCGGAAATCACCTTCGAAGAGCCACCAGGCTCCATCGTCACGCCATAGAGAATGTCCGCAGCCTCCATCGTGCGCTTTTGGTGGCTCACGATGATGAGTTGCGCCGTCTGACGGAACTCGGCTACGAGGTCCAAAAAGCGGTGCAGGTTGACATCATCAAGTGCGGCCTCAACCTCGTCCATCACATAGAACGGGGAAGGACGAGACCGGAACACGGCGAATAGGTAGGCAAGCGCCGTCAGGGAGCGCTCGCCACCTGACAGCAGCGAGAGCTTGCGCACATTCTTGCCAGAAGGCTTGGCCTCAATTTCGATTCCGGTTTCTAGCAAGTTGTTTGGGTCGGTAAGGCGAAGCCTTCCCTCTCCGCCGGGAAACAGCGTCTCAAACAGGAGTGTGAAGTTCTGACTCACGTCTGCGTACGCTGCGCTAAAGACCTTGACGATCTCTTCGTCCACGGCTCGTATGACTTTGGAGAGTTCACGACGACTCGAGCGAATATCTTCGAGTTGCCCCTCTAAAAAGGTGAGTCGCTCTTGAAGCTCGGTGAACTCTTGTAATGCCAACGGATTGATTGGACCCATCAACCGCAGTTCACGGTCAAGCTCGCGAACCCGTGCACCGAGTGCGACCCCTTCGGGCAATGGCGGGCACTCCGCCGCCATGGCTACATCGGGCTCACAGTCCAGGTCGTTTCGAAGGCTCTCGGTTGCGGCCTCAAGCCGCAAACGGGCCTCGGCGTCAGCAATCTCTGCTTTCTGCACAAGGGCGCGTAGTTCTTCGAGTTGACGCTCAGACAGCACTCGCTGACTACGCAACCCTTCAAGACCACTCGTCACGGACCGAGCCTCTTCGGATTGCCGTTGGCGCTCATCACGCAACGTGCTCAGGTTCGCCTCGATGACTGAAACTCGTCCGAGGGTGAATTGTGTCAGGCGGTCAGTCGCGTCTGCTCGGGCGACGAGTTCAACCCGTCGGCGAGCGGCAGCGTCTCGTTGTTCAATGTTTCGAGAAAGACGTTCATCTACCTGAGTCAATCGCTCAGTAACGTAGCGACGCCGTTCCTCTATGCCCGCTGAACGCACCTCTAGGTCAGTACGAACCGCACCCACCTTTGCGCTGTGCTCCTCAAGGCTCTGCCGTGCAGCAGCCATGACTTGCGCCTGCGATGACAGCGCAAGATCAGCGGCTTCGAGTTGTGGCAACTGAGCAGCTAGTTCTTCAACTCGGAGGTTCTCGCGCCTGAGCCGCTCGGCTAATTCGCCAAGGTGAGCATTGAGTGATTCCAGTTCTGCGGCAGCCTCAATCACGTCGGCCTCTAGGCGCGCTACAGATTCGCTCAAGGTTCGTCGAAGTGAATCGTTGCTATCGCGATTCCTGGCGCTCTCTTGCTGATCAGTACGAGCAGCAATCATCGCCGAGCGAGCCTGATCCACGGCCTGGCGAGCCTGATCCCGGTTGGTCAAACTCAGTGACTCGCGCTGCAAGGCCTCTTCTAGCGCTGCGCCAGTTGCCCCGGAGCGTGCCGCTCCCACTCGCCAACCTGCTGCACCGAAACGGTCCCCAACGCGTGTGACGACAACTGCACCCGGATGCTGCGAAGCCAGCTCGAGTGCCTCTTGCCAACTACCGTCAACCAAGACTGCAGAACCCAAGAGCGTGTCGAGCACTCGCTCGATACCATCGGCCGAAGATGCCGCCGATCCGCTGCGAAGAGCACGCACGTGCCGTCGCAGAGGCTCGCCTTGCGGTGGAAGGGTGGCCGAAGGTGAGGCTCC
>CAMDAT010000204.1 GCA_945888825.1 Bifidobacterium breve
TCTCAGATCTCTACGACCTGATCCACCCAAATGCCAGCGACACGCTGACCGTCCGCTCGGTGTTCGTCATCGGCCCCGACAACAAGGTCAAGCTGATCATCACGTACCCAGCATCAACTGGCCGCAACTTTGACGAGATTCTTCGAGTGGTTGATTCCCTTCAACTCACTGCAAAACATAAGGTCGCAACTCCAGTGAACTGGAAGCATGGCGAGGATGTCATCATCGCTGGCGCCGTGAGCGACGAGGACGCAAAGCTGCAGTACCCAGGTGGATGGAACGCAGTGAAGCCCTACCTCCGCCTAGTTCCCGCACCGACCGACTAAACACTGCGGTAGTGAACGGGGCAATTGCGAGTACTAAACCAGCAGCAGGTTCCTCTGGGCCTGCTGCTGCCAACTACCCATATGTGTTGATACTCGCAATTTGTTCTGCCCTAGCGGTCTTGATCTCGAACATCTCTGGCATTGCGTCTGGTGACGATGGGGTTGGATACCGAGCCATTGCAGACTCGCTGCTCGACGGGCAGGGATACGGCTACTTCTTGGAGCGGCCGGTCACTATTTGGCCGCCAATCTGGTCAACATTGATGGCGGGAGTTGCATGGGTCACCCCGCTCAACACGATGGGTGCAGTAATCCTGCTCAATGCTGTAGTTGCGGCCGCAGTGGTTGTTGTTGGCAACCGCTTGCTGCGCCTGTTCGTGAGCAATGCGCGCTTAGTTCTACTGGGAACGCTGGTCTTGGCCTTCGGTCCGTCAACCATCGGCCTCGGCCATGTTCTGATGACCGATATGGCCTTTGCACTTCTGGTCATGACCTGGATGCTGACGCTGATGCGTTTTCGGCGCACGGGATCACTTGCCACACTCGCCTTATCGGGGCTGTTGGTCTGGGTTGGATTCGGCCTGCGATATATCGGCTTGGTCTTGATTGCTTTCGGCGGACTCTGGCTGCTGCTTGACCAGAACCGCAGCTGGCTCATGCGAGTTCGCAACGGAGCCATCTATGGGGTTGTCTCGATCATCGCACCAGGTTTATGGATGGCTCGCAACTACTCCATCGATGGCACCTTCACTGGTGAACGTCACCCATCAGCACGAGGGTTAGTTGATAACGGCTTTGACATTGCTGCCACCCTTGGCCGGTTCTTGCTACCCGGTCTTGGCAACGGACTGACCAAGATTTGGGCAGCAGTTGGTCTGAGCGTTCTAGCCGTTGGCCTGTACCTTGTGTGGCGAATTCTGCAAGTACCTAGGCCAGGACAGTCGACGGCAGCACCACTGCGCACCGGGCAAATCTTTCACCGGCTCATCAAAATTCCCGGTACCACTCTGGGGCTGTTGTTGTTCTTCCCGATCCTCTATATGACGTACATGCTCTATGTGCGAACCACGACTGCACTCAATCAATTAGATCTGCGGCTGCTGTACCCGGCGTACTTTCCACTCATATTTCTGGCGCTTGCACTCATCGACCGCCTACCGCGACTGAACAGTGCAGATGCGGGAGCCAGCGCAGATACGGGACCCAGCACAGATACTGGAGCCAGCGCAGATACGGGAGCCAGCACAGGTACAGAAGCCAGTGCAGATGCGGGAGAACTGAGCAAGACCGGCTGGTTCAAACTCGGCTACGGCGGTGCTCATGTCTGGGCTGCAGCGAATATCGCTGCTGGCTTCGTAGCCATGATTGCCTTCGCTGCTGGCCACCCGTACTTCATTGGCAACTACGAGGCAGATCTGTTCAAACAGATTCGCGCCAACCCAGCGCTCGAGGCGCTACCAGCGAACTGCAAGCTGTATTCCAATCTTCCCAACGGCCTGTACCCCAACTACGGACCTCAATGGAGTCCGCAGCAGCGTGCATTGGAATCAAGCGAACAGATTCCTGACCTCGAAGAAATCACTGCAACGCTGGACAGTACTGATTCATGCTTGATCTGGATTGATGAGCCTCCGGTGTACGGACACTTGTGGACGCTGCAGCAATTGCAGACTCGGCTTACGCTCACGGAGTTGGCACAGAGCGGCAACCTGAGCGTGTACCGCATGCAGGCTCCCCGCTAACGGTCACCCCAGTATCCGCCACCCCAGTATCCGCCACCCCAGTGCTGATCTGATCAAGACTGACGGAGTGCATCCCCGCTTCACTGTGGTGATTCCGGTACAAAATCGAGCCGATGTAGTGGGCCGCGCCATCGCAAGTGTTGTCGCACAGACATTTGCTGATCTGGAACTCATTCTGGTGGATGACGGATCAACCGACGACAGCGTCGCAGCCGCTCGAGCAGTCGCCGATAAACGAGTCCGGATTTTTCGCCAGAAACAGCAAGGCCTAGAAGCCGCTCGCTCCGCTGGCATGCAACAAGCCCGAGGAAGCTGGGTCTTGTTCCTCAACCCCGATGACGAGGTTGCCCCGGCTTGGCTGGCCCGTCTGGGCCGACTCATCGATTCCACCCGGGCCGAGTTGGTGAGTTGCGGAGGAGAACAGTTCTACCGCGACGGCACTCAGAGCACCTTTCGACCAGTACTCCTCTCACCCCAGCCCGTGGACCCCGCTAGCAAGTGGCATCACCC
Organism: Bifidobacterium breve; assembly: GCA_945888825.1. GTDB lineage: Bacteria > Actinomycetota > Acidimicrobiia > Acidimicrobiales > Microtrichaceae > IMCC26207. Next base: position 2,579 of record CAMDAT010000204.1, read on the forward strand.
CGTAGATCACGGGTACAAGGCCTGCTTCCGGTCAGGAACATTCGCTGCAAGTCGCGAACGTCTCGAACAAGTTGGTGCCTTTAGGCCCCTCAGCCAGCAGAACTCTTCTCACCTGCTGGTGTCCACTGTGACGTCAGCCGGAGTTGGGAATCTTGGCGATGAAGATCCCGCTCAAGCAGGAGCGCACTGCTTTAGCCCAGACAGTTTTGATCTAGCTAGCCGGCAAGAGCCAGAAGCAGTTCCGGCTTTGAGCCTGCTCGAAATCGGCCAACGACTTGCAGCCGCAGTGATTGAGGATGGCCACATCATCAGCTACACCCCGGAGCCCTTGGTCAGGTGGAACGAAGCACCAGATGGGCCCTGCGCAGATGGTGATGCACTCCGCTTGAGTTGGGCATTGCAGGCTCTCGACGCAATGGCGCGCACGCCGATTCCGGAAGCGACGTTGCTCGCCCGCTACGCAACCATCGGCGGAGTAGCAGCCGCCAGGTTGCGACAGCACACCCAAGCGCGTTCTATGTTCAAGTTGGCTAGGCAGGCTTCACCCGAGGTAGCCAAGCATTGGACGCGTTGGGCAGCCTCGTGCGTTGCACCAATTTCGAATCGGATTTGGCAGCCAACTCCTGAATATTCTGCAGAATCAAGCGTGCCTGTGCTTTCCGAAGAGGCCTCGCTGCTGAGCAGTCCCGACCTGTTCGCTCAGGCCGCCAGCGCTGCCTAGACAAGGCCGCGCCCGGGCTTCGGTGCCCAGCGAACTACAATCAGGGCTTTCTGGCGCACCCCCTGATGCACGTTCTGATGCACGTTCTCATTCATCAGGGCGGCTCCGCCCGTCCGAACCCGAAGGGCTACTCACCATGAGTTCAACAGCGACCGAAACTGCCGCAGCAGGCTCTATCGAGGCCAGTAAAATCTATGGCGATGGCGAGACTGAGATTCGCGCTCTGGATGAAGTCACCGTCAGCTTTGAGCAGAGCCGTTTCACAGCAATTATGGGACCATCTGGGTCAGGCAAGTCCACGTTGATGCACTGCCTCGCTGGGCTTGATCGCCTGAGTTCTGGCCGAGTCTTTATCGGCGATACATATCTTGACGACCTAAGCGAGAGTCAACTTACGGAGTTGCGCCGAGACAAGATTGGCTTTGTGTTTCAGGCTTTCAACCTGATTCCTACCCTGTCTGCACTCGAGAACATCACGTTGCCTATGGACTTGGCTGGCCGAAAGCCCGATAAGCAATGGATGGATACGGTGATCGATACTGTCGGGCTTCGACCACGCCTTGACCATCGCCCCAGCGAGCTCTCTGGTGGCCAGCAGCAGCGAGTTGCCGTTGCTCGTGCCCTTGCGAGTCAGCCGCAGATCGTGTTCGCAGATGAGCCCACCGGAAACTTGGATTCAAAATCAGGAACAGACTTGTTGGACTTCATGCGCCATGCCGTGGCTGACTTAGGACAGACCATTGTGATGGTGACCCATGATCCAAGCGCCGCTGCACACTCAGATCGCGTGATCTTTCTTGCTGACGGAAAAATTCGCGATGAGATGATCGAACCCACGGCCGACCGGGTGCTCGATCTGATGAAACAACTCGGAGACTGAGCGCCCATGTTTAGGGTTGCACTCAAAGATATCCTTGCGCGCAAGCGCCGACTTGTTACCACCGGCTTAGCAATCATCTTGGGAATTGCGTTCTTGACTGGTACTCAAGTGCTCTCGGGTGTGCTCAAGCAATCAATTGAATCTCTGATTGGCACTTCCTATGAAGGCGTTGACGCTGTGGTTCGCTCACCTGAGAAACAAGACTTGGGCTTTGGCCAAGAAATCCGCTCACCTGTTCCTGAAGCACTCGTTATCCAAGTTGATGAAGTCAGTGGAGTTCGCAAGGCTTTGGGTGTGGTGGAAACCACCTCAGCACAGTTAGTCAGCACCAACGGCAAGATCGTTGGCTCCAACTTTGGTCCACCAACCTTGGTCTACAACTGGCTCGATGACCCACAGCTACAAGTGGGCAAGCTCACAGAGGGTCGCAAACCAACTGAAACAACCGAGATGGTTCTGGACTTCACCTCGGCCAAAGATGCCGGATACAAAATTGGCGATCAGGTAACTGTCT
>CAMDAT010000205.1 GCA_945888825.1 Bifidobacterium breve
GCACGCAAGAACCCCGTCAGATCAAACTCGCTTGGCAGTCGGCTATCAGTGCCGCCGCCCACAAACTCTCCGTTGACAAAGACTTGCAAAACCGATTCCGCCGCCCCGACGCGCAACACAAAACGGCGATCCTGCCAGTCTTTCGGAACACTCAACTTGCGCCGATACACCCCAGTCGGGTTGCTCGCCGGCACAGCCGGCGGGTCTGTATCGAAGGCCATGAGGACGTTGGTGTAGTGAGGCGATTCGAACGCGTTGAGACCGTCACCAAGTGCCGAATCAACACCCTGGAGCGTCCACGCACCTGGGACCTGAATCGAGTTCCAGTCACTCGCAGATACTGGCCCAGTGAGCAACTCTGCAGTTACCTGCTCTGGGCTGCTGAGCAACTGAAACTTCCAGGTGCCATCCAGACTGATCTGCCAAGGATCTGCCAACTCGACCTGATCCAAGCTGTCGCAGAATCGACCCGAACTGCGCATTGGCAGCCGGTTGATCGATGTGACTTGCGGATCGTAAATCAGCGCCCGCATCTCAGCTACCACTACCTGAATCAGGCAGTCGTTGCACGAAGCACCTTGAGTGCTTCATCGGCATGGATATCCATATCCAATTCAGATCCAATGGCCGCCAGAATTCGGTTGTCAGTCCCGATCACAAAGGTTGCGCGCTTGTTCATGATTGGCCCTGGCCGCTTCACACCAAACCCAGCAGCTACTGCGCGGTCGGGGTCAGATAGGAGGGGGTACCCAAGGGTGTGCTTGGAATCAAACGCCGCTTGCTTGTCGACGGTATCGGCCGAGATGCCGACGCGCTGTGCGTGCAAGTCAGCAAATTCCCCGGCAAGGTCACGAAAATGACATGACTCTTTCGTACATCCAGTTGTCATTGCCTTTGGATAAAAGAACAACACAACGGGGCCGCTCTTGAGCAGGTCCGACAGGGTCACCTTCTCACCCTTTTGATTCAGCAACGAAAAATCTGGTGCGGCATCGCCGGTTTTCAACATGCAATCTCCTCAGTCGGTAGTTAGTAGATCAGGTTTGGCTCATCAGCAGGGATTCGCGAAGGGTACTGATGACATCAACTTCGAGACCCTGCTCAATCATGTACTGCTCTGCGCCACCAAACTCGGCATCAATCCAACCAAGCGTGCGCAACATCGTCTCGGGGCGCGCTGACCAAACCCCCAACTCAAGGTCGCGATCAGTGGTCTCGCCTCCGGGCAGGCTAAATGACCAAAGCCATTGCACTTGCACAGCCGTTGCTGCGCTCGACTTGGCATAGTCACTAGCAATCACCTGGTCTTCAACACCAAGAATCGACAGGAGAAGCGCAGTCAACAGCCCCGTGCGGTCCTTGCCAATTGCACAGTGGTAAGCCACAGCACCAGTGGGCGACGCATTCGATTCATCGAGAACCTCTGCAATGGAGTTCACAGCCCCCAAGAACCTCAGTCCGAAGGAACTAAAAATCTCGCAGTACCGCAGGAACAGCAGGTCAGCGAACTCAGACTCTTCTTCGCTATGCCAAGCAAAGGCAGGGTCAATCACAGGGTGATGCTCTACCTCGATTCCATCGACTTGTATCTCACCGGACTTCTCTCGTTCCAAGTCATCACGCAGATCCAGCACACGCACAATGCCGAACTCTCTTAACGCTGGACCCGACGACTGCACGCGCTGCAACGCGTCGGCGCGCAACAGCTTTCGAGGAGCGATTTTCTGCCCGTTCTTAGTGGGTAGGCCACCAAGGTCACGGGTGTTAAAGATGCCGTCCCTAGCAAGGTCGGCTCGTAGCTGAGGTGAGGGCATGGGGCTACTAGGCCAGCGACACCACAAGGCCGAGGCCCTCTGTGGTGACTCGAAGATCGTCGATCAGAACGGGGATGGTATCGCTGCTGTCTGGAATGACTGGCAACTCAATTCGCGCCGGAAAACGAACTCGCATGGGCGTGAGTGAAACCAGTTCCCCAAGCTTGCGTGAAAGCTGATTAAAGATCGAGGGAACGGCCGAGGGCAGTTCAAGCCAAGCGGCCTGCACGGACAACTCAAGGCGACCCCGTAGCAAGCGGGTTCTCACCTCAGTTCGAAGCGCAGACCTCAAATCTGGGAACGAATCCGGCAGCAAACGAGTATTCCGAATCCGGCCTCCCACTTGTTGCTCCCCTAGTTCGAACTCAAGCTCGAACGGAAGCGGCAAGTCTCCAGCGGCTCGCAGAATCATCATCTGCGTCAGAGCATCAACGGCCGAACTAGCCAATCCAAGGCCGACTCGCTTGCCTGCGATTGGAACCGGCAAAGCCTGCCCAACAACGCTCTCCGTTGCGGGCAATCCAATTGACAACAACCCAGAGGACACACTGATCTGGGCCTCGCCCTGAGCAACGCCAATCTGACCAAGAATCCGGCCAACGCTCTCATCAAGTTCTGTACCGACCACTCCCACATGTTGGCCCAACGTGTCGAAAAGTCCGTCTCCCAACGAGCCAAACAACATAGAGAACATTCCAAGCGCACCTGCCCAGCTAGCAGGATCAACACCTTCAGGAACAGGCGCATCGGGGTTCGTTTGCAGCGAGATCAACTCGGCCGTCTCTAGGTTGAGTCCAATCGCTACGGTGGAGTTGGCTTGTAGTTCAATGCGTGGCTGCACGAGCGCTTCTACTCGCACAGGAATGGGTGCGGGTGCAACGGGCATTCCGCCTAACGAAGGGGTCTGGGCGCCAACTTCGACATCAGCGACATCTCCGTCGAAATCTTCTGCACGAGTTGAAACATCACCATCGGCAAAAACAATGACTCGCACCCTGCCCGCATCCTCGGCGCGTAGATCAAACTCTGCTCCAGTAATCGTGAGCGCCAGCCGAACAGCTATGTCACCCATTCCTGGCAAAGCTATTGCCGTTTCGAGTGGCTCAAGCTTGATTCCGGCTCCGATCACAAAGAGCACCAGGTCATTCAGCATCTCTTGTGTGACCGAGGCACAGACTGCTGAGCGATTCGATCGGGGCGCCTGAGAGGCCGAGCCAGATTCTTTGGGCGCAGCCTTTGGCTTGGGCGCAGCCTTTGGCTTGGAAGGAGCCTTCGACTTGGACGCAGCCTTCGACTTGGACACAGCCTTTGGCTTAGACGCAGCTTTCTTTGCGCTAGCTGTCACTGGTGCTGGTCCTTTATCGTTGAACTCTTCTGCTGTAGCGAACTCTTCTGCCATGAGGTCATGGTTTAGCCCATGATGAGCCACGAAGGCATTCTGGGTTGGGCATACTTTGTCTGTGCAAGCCGATGATGGAAGCCAAACCCCAACCCCCGAAGTCAGCCCAGAGCAAGAAACACCCTCCCATCCGATTCAGGATCTGGGCCATGAGTTGCTCGACGCAGCCATAGAAGCCGAGTATCAGACCGGAGTTCACGAGGAATCAGAAGAGCAAGCGCGCCGGCACGTCGGGATTCGAGTAGCCAGGATGATCGGGGGGTTTGTTGTCATTGGTATTGGCATTGCGGCCCTACCCCTGCCGGGACCGGGCTGGGTGCTGATCATTATTGGGTTGTCACTACTGCCATTCGCTTGGGCTGAGCGAACCATTCGAGTCATCCGTCGCAGAATCCCAGGGATTCCCGAGGATGGAAAGATCTCGCCAATAGCGTGGGTCGTTATGGGCGGTTTGCTCCTAACCACCACTGTGGTCAGCCTGCTCTTCGGGGCCGAGATCACGAACTGGGTCGTTGGCCTCTGGGACAGCTAGGCCCTCGATGCGCATGTTCTTAGTGTGCCAATAGCTATGCCAGCGATCAGGGCGACTGGGTTGAGGTCGCAAAAAGTGGAAAGCCCCGGCGTTGTGTCGGGGCCTTCGCTTAGTGAGTGGGTATGCGGGTCAGCCTGCTGCTGTGCGTGGGCATTCCGTTGATGGGACAGAACTATTCGGACAGATCGTGTTCGACCAGAGGACGTTGGTCAGGTCGGCGCCGGTCAGGTTGGCGCCTCGCAGGTCGGCGTTTGTCAGGTTGACGTTGGTCAGGTTGGCGTTGGTCAGGTTGGCGTCGGTCAGGTTGGCTCTGATCAAGTTGGCGTCGGTCAGGTTTGCGTCGGTCAGGTTGGCGTTGCTCAGGTTGGCGAACCACATGAGGGCGCCGGTCAGGTTGGCGCCGGTCAGGTTGGCGTTAGCCAGATTGGCGCACCTAGTAGAGATGGAAAAAACGCAGCCGATGGCGGCGCCGGTCAGGTTCGCTCGGGTCAGGTTGGCGCCGGTCAGGTTGATGGCGGTCAGGTTGACGCCGGATAGGTCGACGCCGACCAAGATGGCGTCGGTCAGGTTGGCGTCGGTCAGGTCAGCGCCGGTCTTGTCGCAGCCGGTCCAGTCGACGCCTGCTGCCGCCGGTGCGTTGCAATCAACCGGTACCGTCGTGGTCGTTGTCGTGGGTGGTGCCGGCATGGGTCCACACGCTGCGCTCAACGCCACAACGCCAGCACACAACACAAGCAAAATTGATCCCTTTTTTCGCACAAATGCTCCTCAAACGCAGGTCTTTTTATTACACGCCCAGAAGGGTTGACTCCTAGAAGTGACAGAGCCTACGGGTTTGCAGGGTGGGGACTGGTCCGTGCGGCACTAGTTTACGGC
>CAMDAT010000206.1 GCA_945888825.1 Bifidobacterium breve
CAACCTCTGTTCAGTTGAGCGATCTTGTTGCAGCAGGCTGGGTAGTCGATAGCCCCAAAACAGACACTTCTGGACCAACGAAGGGCGGCGTCACCCTTGTGGTGCGACGCAAGTTTGGATCTCCGGATGAGCTTGCGCTGGTGCTCGGCGAAATCGGCGGAACTCCGGGTGAGACCGGCAGCCCTGCAGTTTTTTCTGACGTGCAACTCAAGCTCACCGATGGATTTGCCTCTACCGACTACAGCTTCACTAGCGCTCTCAGCCTGACTGGTTCGTTGGAGCAGTTCTCCGACCCGGACCTCACTGCAGCCTTGGGCGGCCTTCCCCTAGCTCGCACTCCAGAAGAGCTACAAGCCGAAGGGTTAACCGCGGCGAGTGCTGCAACGCTGAAAGTCTCAGTTCAGTTGCCGGGAAACCTTGAGCAGTCCACAGGCAAGATAAGCACAGGCAGCGTAACCACAGGCAGCGCACAGGGAGGAAAGGTACAGGGAGAGAGTGCGAGTTGGGAGTTCCCCCTAAGTGGCGGCACTGCATCCTCGGCCACGATGACTGCACAGTCCTCCGACACTCAGGCGCTGCCTTTCCGCTTACTGATTGCAGCGGCGGCACTGCTCGTTCTTGCCGGAATTTTCTTGACAGTGGGATTGCTACGTCGCAGACGTTGATCGGGTCGCTCAGCCCGGGCAATTGAACCGGAACTGTCACTGCAGAGTTCTAGGGTGCATGCATGGCCAAAACCCGCACAGTCTTTCGATGCATGAGTTGCGGTGCAGAGGCACCAAAGTGGTCCGGAAAATGCGCCGGCTGCGGGGATTGGAACACACTCACCGAAGAACTGGACCTGCCATCAAGCATCTCCAGTCTCTCGGATCCACCCGTGCCGCCAGTTCCAATTACGGCTGTTCGCTCTCAGGACGGCCAGCCTGTTCCAACAGGAATCCCCGAGGTTGATCGGGTACTAGGCGGCGGGCTCGTGCCAGGAAGCGTCACCCTCGTTGGCGGCGAGCCTGGAGTTGGCAAGTCAACGCTTGTCCTGCAACTCATGGGCGCTCGAGCCGCGGCTGGGTCGACTGTTCTCTACATCACGGGTGAGGAGTCAGCCGATCAGGTGCGCCTTCGTGCCGATCGCCTCGGAGCCCTGCAGGACAATCTGTTACTCGCAGCAGAGACCTCCCTTCCCAACGTTATTCACCACATCAACGAGGTCCGTCCAGAGATTTGTGTGGTGGATTCCATCCAAACTTTGCATGACCCTGCTTATACCTCGGCCCCTGGGTCAGTCACTCAGGTGCGCGAGTGCGCTCATCGATTAGTGCAGACAGCCAAGACCACCGGAACCACCGTGTTGCTCGTCGGCCACGTCACCAAAGATGGTCAGTTAGCTGGGCCTCGGGTTCTCGAGCATGTAGTAGATACGGTGCTCTCATTCGAGGGTGATCGCCACCATGCACTTCGTCTCCTCAGAGCACAAAAGCATCGGTTCGGTTCGACCGAAGAACTCGGACTTTTTGCCATGGTGGCCTCTGGCCTTGAGCCAGTGCCAGATCCATCTGGTCTGTTCATTGGGGATCGTCGCCCGGGAATCCCGGGTTCTATTGTCACACCCGCACTAGAGGGTCACCGTCCGCTCCTAGTAGAGGTGCAAACGCTGGTGGCTTCCTCGCAACTCCCTCAGCCACGCCGGTCCTGCCAAGGCCTTGATAGCGGCAGGTTGGCTTTACTCCTCGCCGTGCTGGAGCGACGCGCTGGCATCCGTATTCAGCAACTCGATGTCTACGCAAACGCAGTCGGTGGGGTCAAGGTGGTCGAGCCAGGAGCCGATCTTGCCATTTGCCTGGCGCTTGCCTCGGCGGTGGCGGGCGTGCCCATCCCTCCATCGATGGTTGCCTGCGGAGAGGTCGGCCTTGGGGGAGAGATCCGCCAAGTTGGTCGAATCGAGCGTCGCGTGGCCGAGGCTGCTCGTTTGGGGTTCACCACTGCTGTGGTCCCTCGTTCAGCACCAGATACTGATGCTCCGATTGACCTCCTCCGGGTGCCTTCCCTAGCAGCAGCTATCGAGCTACTCAGCCTGCAAAAACAGTAAGCCTCTGCTGCTCTGCCTACCCAACTGCGTAATTCCGCTGCCGCAAACAACGCACCCGCCACTAGAATGCGCAATGTTGCACACTTTGCTCCTCGACGGCTTGTCCCTCAGGTTGCTCAGAATGCGTGTGCCTGAGCAGCAAAGGGGTATCGAGTGACTCAACGTCAAGATCAACGTCATAGCGCTGAACTCCAGACTGCCCTTGCTGCAGTTGCTCCTGGGCGTCCGCTGCGAGAAGGCCTCGACCGCATCCTGAAAGCCGGAATGGGCGCACTCATCGTCATTGGAGATGGCCCCGAGGTACTGAATATCTCATCTGGTGGATTCCTGATCAACGCCTCCTTCTCTCCTCAACGCTTGTCTGAGCTAGCCAAAACTGATGGGGCCATCGTACTCACCCCAGATGCTGGCTACATCGCTCGGGCCAACGTGCACCTAGTGCCCAACCCGAACGTACCCACAGAAGAAACCGGCACGCGCCATCGCACGGCCGAGCGAGTGGCTCGCTCCATTGGGGTTCCAGTGCTTTCTGTGTCAGAAGACATGGCCGTGGTCACGGTGTACACCAAGAATGACCGCTATCAGCTTGAGCCGATTCCATCAATCCTCAGCCGCTGTAATCAGGCGCTTCAGACACTGGAGCGCTACAAAGCCCGCCTTGATGAGGTGTCTTCAAATCTGACCTCACTCGAGGTTGAAGACATCGTTACCTTGCGAGATGTAGTCACGCTGTTGCAGCGTGCCGAGTTGGTGGCTCGAATCTCTCAAGAGATTGAGCAGTACCTGACCGAACTCGGCACCGATGGCCGACTGATTGGTCTGCAACTGAGAGAGTTGATGGCCGGCATCGAAGACGAGCGTCGCCTGGTAGTTCGGGATTACTTCCAGTCCGATATGCAGTGGAACCTGGAGCAAGCCATAGAGACGCTCTCTGGGCTAGAAGTGGATGCCCTGCTCGATGCCGAAGAGGTAGTCCAGGCAACGCACTTGTCCGGACAAACCGACGACCTCGATGCATCAATCGAGCCTCGCGGTTACCGAATGTTGTCCCGCGTCCCACGCATTCCCGATGACATTGTCGATCTGTTAGTCGAGCACTTTGGTTCCCTAGATAAGCTCACTCGGGCCACAGTGAGTGAGCTTGCTGAGGTAGATGGCGTTGACGAGCACTGGGCAAAAACTATTAAGACTGCGCTTGCCCGTATTGCCGAGTTGAGCATCCTTGATCGCTACGCGTGATTGCCAAATCTGCAGAGTAGATTCGTTTAGATGAACCTGATTTTGCCTTCCGGAACTTCGGCATATCTATCCCGACCGGACTCGGCGGACCGAGGACTGGTTGTCATTCCCGACATCATCGGCCTTCGGCCCTTATTCACCGACCTTTGTGATTCGCTGTCTGAGCGCACCGGGTGGGCTGTCACTTCCTTTGAGCCATTCCCAGGCCAAGATCTTCCCGGGCCAAGCGATCCTGAGTTCTTTGAAGCTCGCAGCGAAGCCATGTTTCAACTCGTTGACAGCCAACTCCTAGGCGATGCCGCTGCTGCTGCCGATGCCACGGGGTGCGCATCGGTGGGCTTGATTGGGTTCTGTATGGGTGGGATGTATGCGCTGAAAGCCTCGAACCACCGGCGGTTCAGCAAGGTTGTTTCTTTTTATGGAATGGTTCATGTGCCACCGGCCTGGGCGGGGCCCGGTCAGGCCGATCCACTCGCCGCGATTCAGTCAGCGCAGGCAGGTCGAGCGATGGCCGTAGTTGGATCAGAGGATGGCTACACCCCACCGGGTGATGTTCAAGAACTGATCGATGCCGGGGTCAGGGTCGAGTTGTACGAAGGTGCCGACCACGGGTTTGTGCATGATCCCTCCCGGCCGGCACATCGAGCCGATGATGCTGCAGACGCGTGGAATAAGGCGCTTGAGTTTTTGGGAAGTTAGCGGGAGCGAATCTCGAGTTCGCGGCGCTTGAGGATTCGGTAGGACCGATCGTTCTGTTCAATCCATCCAAGCTTCAAGAAGCTAGCGATTGCCTTGTTCACACGCTCTCGAGAAGCGCCGACTAGTCCGGCTAGCTCTTCTTGAGTAATGGGGATTTCAAACTCATCACGATCCCCAGCCAATTCCAACAAGTGCTTCGCCGTTCGCCCAGTCACATCCAAGAAGAACGAGTCGGCAAGTGCCTCGTCGGTTGATCGGATCCGCTGGCTGAGTAGGCGCACCACTGACCACAGCAGTTCTGGCTTATTTTCCCAGATGCTTCGCAGTACCTCATAAGGAATTCGAATCACAGCCGAGGGTTCAAGCGAGCGTGCCTCGGCAGACCTTCCTAGGCCATCGAACAGGCCCATCTCGCCAAACAAGTCACCCCGCTCCATCATCGCAATCATGGATTCGCGACCATCGAAGGACTTATTCGAAATAGCCACCCGACCGCTAATCACCACGTAACAGGCATCAGCCTCGACACCTTCGACGAATACGACATCGCTGCGCGCAAGGACCAGAGTTTCAGC
>CAMDAT010000207.1 GCA_945888825.1 Bifidobacterium breve
CAGTACGTGCAGCGACGTGATCAGTTCTCGGTGGCCGTCCGACTCCGAAACGGCAATCTCATAGCTGAGTCAGCCCAGAGCTTTGACATAGCTGCAGCTGGTGACGCGCCCGCCGAACGCGGCCTGCGCCTGCAACTTGGCGTTCCCGAGGCTCGCTCTGGCTGGACCTTTGCGGGTGGCTTTAAAGGGTCTGGGGTGAAAGAAGAACTCGTGGTGTACAACCCCGGCAGCCAGGTTGCCTCAGTGATTATTCAGGTCACGCCCTATGGCGGCGCAAGCGATCCTCCTGAGCCATTCGAGTTGTCTGTGCCAGCCAAGCGATTCTTGGTTCTTGACCTAAGCGCCGAACAGAGGATCCCCGACACGGGCTTTCATTCAATACGGGTCGAGACTTCGGCGAAGACCCCGGTAGTGACCGCTCGCACCACTCAACTTTTCGGACCGCCTACAGCGGCGGCTGAGCCTGCTGCTGGCTCTGCTGCTGCTGCTTCCCTAGCAGCGGGAACTCGTCCGAATGAGACGCTCGGCGTGGCTATCGGCACTGCAACGCCTGTGTATGCGCGGCGCTGGACCATGCCAGCAGTGCTCACGGGCCCCGAGCAGCAGCCGATGCTCCTTATTCACAATCCCACTGCGGGCATCGTCACGGTGGACCTGCAAGCACTAGCGGGCCAGGCTGCACCTATCGAGATCGCAACTGGTCTCGAGGTGGCAGCAGGAGACAGCCTGTACGTCCCCCTTGCGGTTCAACAACTCACAGGAGTGGCTGACTGGGTGGTCAGTCTCAGGGCAAGTGATTCTGTTGCTGTGGAACAGTTGCAGACCTTCGCCACACAAAATGATCTCTCCTTTGGCTCTGCTGTTCCGGTGCTCGCCAACCGCTGATTGTCCAGACCATGTCTGCTGCGGCACAATCTGTTGGTGGATCGCTTGTTGCCAGCTGTACTCCTTGCAGCTTTTATCATTGGTGTGGCCCTGCTGCTGCAGCGCAAAAAGTCGGCAACTCCAACTGATGCCATCACTGAGCACCGGGCGCCAACTCATTTAGAGCGTTCGCAGTTTGACGCCCCCGAGCGCCCTTGGCTCGTAGCAGTCTTCACTGCATCCTCGTGTACTACCTGTGCCGAGGTCTGGGCCAAAGCCGCTGTGCTCGAGTCCGCCGAGGTAGCAGTCCAACAGGTTGAACTGAGTGAATCAGCAGACCTGCACGCGCAGTACGGAATCACAGCTGTGCCCATTGTTGCTCTCGCAGATGCCGATGGGGCCGTGCAGTCTTCGTTTCTTGGTCCCGTATCTGCCACACACCTGTGGGCGGGCTTGGCGGAACTACGCAACCCGGGCAGCGTCCCGCCCGGCTGCACCGACCACTAGGGCCAAACCGGTCTAGTTAGCTAGAACGAACTTGGCTAGCTAGGACATGGCTGGCTAGCTAGGCAGTTTCTGGTCCAACAGCACCTGGGTTCTGAAACCCAGTTGGCGGTGCAGGATGCGGTGCTGGTGCAGTGGGTGCAGTGGGTGTCGGGGATGCCGATGGTGTCGGCGAGGGCACTGGCGCTGAGGGAGCAGCGGAAACTGCTCCGCTTACAGGGTTTTGGTTCTGCTCAGCACTCAAGTGCGCTGGGATTGGCGGGGGAGTAGTCGCTGGCGGTGCAGTCGCAATCGGCGGGGCCGGAGCCACCGCTGAGGCCTCTGCTGAGCCATTCATGGAGAGAGTGATCAATCGGTTCACTTCGTGGCCAGAAATGGTCTCCTGCTCTAGAAGCCCACGAGCGATCAGGTCGAGCGCATGACGATGCTCTGTCATCAAGTCAGTGCAGCGCTCTTCGCCCTCGCGAAGCATTCGTTCCACCTCATCATCAATCAGGCGAGACGTATCTTCAGAGAACTCGCGCTGTTGGCCAAAGTCCTCGCCAAGAAACACTGGCGCTGAACCGCCCCAGGCTCGTGGCCCCACACGGTCGCTCATGCCGAACTCAGTCACCATGCGACGAGCCCGCTCAGTAGAAACTTGCAGGTCGTTGCTTGCTCCAGTGGAGCGGTGGTTGAAGACGAGTTTCTCTGCAACGCGGCCACCCATGGCAACCACAATCGACTCTTCTAGATATTCGCGAGAGTAAGAGTGGCGTTCTTCCTCCGGCAACTGCTGAGTGACTCCTAGAGCCATGCCCCGAGGGAGGATGGTCACCTTGTGGACCGGGTCTGCGTTGGGAAGCAAAGCTGCGCAGAGTGCGTGCCCGGCCTCGTGGTAGGCAGTGATTTCCTTCTCGCTGTCAGACAGCACCATTGACTCGCGACGCTGGCCCATCAGGACCCGGTCTCGGGCATCCTCAAAGTCATGCATCTCTACAATTTTTGCCCCACGGCGAACTGCAGTTAGGGCTGACTCGTTGACCAAGTTGGCCAAGTCCGCGCCCGACATGCCCGGGGTTCCGCGAGCAACGAGCGCCAAGTCAACTGAATCGCTCAACTTCTTGTGCTTGACGTGTACTTCAAGGATCGCCCTGCGGTCGTCAAGTTCTGGCAGGGGTACCACGACTTGTCGATCAAAGCGTCCGGGGCGAAGTAGCGCAGAATCCAAAATGTCTGGGCGGTTGGTTGCGGCAATCATGACCACCCCATCGGTTCCTTCGAACCCGTCCATCTCGGAGAGCATCTGATTGAGGGTCTGCTCACGCTCGTCGTGTCCACCGCCCATGCCAGCGCCGCGCTTACGGCCTACAGAGTCGATCTCGTCAATAAAGATGATGGCTCGGCCGTGCTTACGAGCAGATTCGAACAGGTCGCGAACTCGTGATGCTCCAACGCCGACAAACATCTCCATAAAGTCTGAACCCGAGACGGATAGGAACGGCACGCCTGCCTCGCCCGCAACAGCGCGGGCAATAAGCGTCTTGCCTGTTCCAGGAGGGCCGACAAGCAGAACGCCCTTGGGAATGCGTGCGCCAATTTCTAAGAAGCGCTCGGGTTCTTGCAAGAAGTCCACAACTTCGCGGATCTCTCGCTTTACCCCTTCGTAGCCAGCAACATCGGCAAACAGTGTGGCTGGTCGTTCTGTTGAGTAGGTCTTAGCGCGGCTGCGACCAATGGACATGATGCCGCCCATTTGCCCCTGAGCACGACGCTGCATCCAGACAAAGAATCCAATGATCAAGAGAATCGGAAGCATCAACGGGATGATCTGCATCAAGAATCCGGCAGTTGGAGTGTCGAACTCCACGGCCACGTCTTTTTCCTCCATGAGAATCAGCAGTTCCGGTGGCGGGTCTGTTGGACCCGTGGTGGTAAAGGTCTCGCCACTCTTCATCTCGCCGGTGATGGTTGCATCCACGTTGTTCCAAGTGACGCTCTTGACGTTTCCGTCTTGGATCTCTTGGGTGAACTTGGTGTACGGGATGGGCTCGGTCTTCTTAGCGGACAGCTGTAAGGCGCTGATGACCACAAGGCCAACCACGAGCACGAGTACCCAAACCAGCCAAGAAGGAAGGTTGTTGGTGCGTCCAGTTGAACCTCCGGAACCGCCAGACCCCGATGGTGAAGTTTTATTTTGCTCAGCAGGCATACCCCTAGCCTAGAAGGAGTTGAGACGTTCTCCCTAGCGTGATTCGAAAGACTCTGAGAATGCTCTGCTGTTTTCGTAATTGTTTTCGTAATTGTTTTGGTCAATACTGCTCAAGCATCCGCAGATTTGAGCGCTAGCAGCAGTACGTTCTGCCTTCGTGAGCCGGAGCTGCGCCAAACCAACTTGTTCCCGTCGAGCCGTTGCGACGATGTCCTACGCCTATGCCGAAGGCGTTGTGTGGTTAGAACCACTTCGACCTGAGTCGCATCCCATGGTTCATGATCTGTGCGCACAACACGCCGCCAACGTTCGTGTGCCGCAGGGTTGGGAACTGCGCGATGAGTTTGAAGCGGCTGAAGCTGCCGATCAGGTTCAGGCCGCCACTTCCTCTCAAGCGTTTTCAGAGTACAGAGGTCCTGAGCAACTCGATTTGATCGGCGCCTGAGTCAGGTATCCTCCGCACTTATGCAGCGAGAAGCCAGCAGGGTGTTGTGATCGAGTTCAGCCAAAACGACCTGCCCGCACAGGATGAAGAGCTTCGCTGGGGCCTTGGTGATGTCGCTATAGGGATATTCGCCAGCCTGTTTCTCTCTGTGCTCATCGGGGGAACGATCATGGCCTTGGCAGGCTGGGGTTCCTCTGCGGATACCCCCATTTGGGGTCTTGCACTGCTGCAAATTCCGCTCTGGGCTGGCTACCTAGGAGCGGTTGTCTTTGCTGGCTCCAAAGGCCGAGGGGTCATTTCGGACTTTGGTCTGCGAATGCGCGCCTTTGATGCCCCGCTTGGCCTAGCGCTCGGTATTTTCTGTCAACTCTTGGTGCTGCCGCTTCTGTACGCTCCCATTTTCTTTCTGACGGGCAGTAACAAGGAAGCGCTGTCGCGGCCTGCGGAACAACTTGCGGAAGGAACTGATGGCACCTTTAGTTGGCTGCTTTTTGCTCTGCTGGTAGGAATCTTGGCCCCAGTCGTTGAGGAACTGTTCTACCGCGGGCTTCTTCTAAAAGCCCTTGAG
>CAMDAT010000208.1 GCA_945888825.1 Bifidobacterium breve
TCCAACATCTCCGCATGCAGGAGAGCTCACAGAACGGCAACTCGATCGACGTTGCTTGCGTCGCGCGCTTGTAGGTGCTGGCCTGACAGAGGCCATGCCGGTTCCATTCTTGGCACCCGGTGATTTGGAGCGAGCAGGCCTGCCTGCCGATGGGCTCGTATTGGCAAACCCCCTCGTCGCCGAAGAGTCGGTGTTGCGCACTTCCCTCCTGCCCGGGCTATTGAAAGCCGTTGCGTACAACGCAAGTCATCGGCAAAACAGCGTGGAACTCTATGAACTCGGTCGAGTCTTTCGAGTCGGCGAGCGAGTCATTGCTGATCCGGTTGAATCGGCAGAGCTCGATCGCGTGCTTGCCGGCGAGACCGAACACTTAGCTGTTGTGCTCGCGGCCAAAGAGGGTGGTGCCGCAGTCGAACTGCTGCAAGTGCTACTCGCTAGCGTCAATCGTTGGGGTCTTGAGCCCGCTCCGCTAGCCGTGGAACTCGTAGCCGGGGAGCTTGCCGGGCTGCACCCAGGTCGTGCGGCAACTGTGCTGCTCGCCGGCCAAGAAATAGGGGTTGTCGGCGAAGTTCACCCTGATGTGCTCCAGGCTTATGGCATCGAGCAGCGCGTGGCTTGGCTTCAGTTGAATCTTGACGCGCTGCTGCAGATTCCTTCGGTTGTACCTCAAGCCACTTTGGTCAGCAGGTTTCCATCTAGCGATATGGATCTGGCCTTTGTGGTGGATGAGCAGGTCACTGCTGAGTCTGTTCGAGCGACGATTCTGCGCTCGACCCCAACCGCTGGTAGCTCGGGCTGGGTAGCGGCTCGAGTCGAACTTTTCGACGTGTTTCGTTCTGAGCAACTTGGGGCCGGATTGAAGAGCTTGGCGTTTCGCCTGCGCTTTCAAGCCTTAGATCGAACTCTTACCGATGAAGAAGTAACAGTGGTCCGCCTACAGGTGATCGATCAGATTGAACAGCATCATGGTGGACACCTGCGGGACTAAGGCCGAAATCAACATTATCGCAAGATATTGCATAATGATGCACAAGAATGCGCTAAGGTGAATTCATGATTCCTATTGGCATCGTTGGAGCATCCGGATTCACTGGCGCAGAGCTGTTGCGTTTAGCGGCTCAGCACCCGGAGTTTGAGGTGAAATTTGCAACCGGTGACAGCATGGCCGGCACTGCAATTGAAGAGCTGTACCCCAGTTTGGCGGCGGCCTACCCGGGGATGGTCTTTGATGCTTGGTCTACTGAGTTGCTCGATTCGGTCGAGGTGGTGTTCTTGGGACTACCTCACGGGGCAAGCCAGGGAATTGTTCCTCAGTTGATCGACAGCGTGCGGCTGATTGTCGATCTTGGAGCCGACTTCCGTCTCAAGACTTCGGCTGAGTACCTGCAGTGGTACGGAGAGGCGCATACGCAGCCCGATCTGCTCAGCAGCTTTGTCTATGGCCTTCCTGAGTTGCATCGCGAGCAGTTGCAAACGGCAACGCGGATTGCCACGCCTGGGTGTTATCCCACTGCAGCATCGCTGCCCCTCGTGCCGTTAGTTCGGGCAGGCCTTATACAGACTGACCGAATCATCGTGGACGCTGCTTCGGGGGTTTCAGGGGCAGGTCGGCCGCCAAAGCCGAACACGACGTTTTGCGCCGTGGACTCAGACTTCACTGCCTATGGGCTCATGAATCATCGCCACACTCCAGAGATGGAGATGAACATTGGAGCAACGGTGCTCTTCACACCTCACCTTGCACCCATGAGTCGCGGAATTTTGGCAACCTGCTACGCGCAGCCTGTTGACGTTTCCCTGAGTACAGAGGACGTCCTTCAAGTACTCAGCGACTTCTATGCCAATGAGCCGTTCGTCGTGGTCTCTGAGCGCTTGCCGTCTACCAAGGCAACGCTTGGGTCAAACTCTGCGCATATCACTGCTCGTGTTGATGAGCGCACCTCAACAGTGATTGCACTGTGTGCCATCGACAACTTGGGTAAGGGAGCTGCAGGTGCTGCGGTGCAATGCGCCAATCTGGCATCAGGATTAGATGAGACTGCTGGTCTTCAACAAGTTGGGACGTACCCATGAGCCAGCAGAGCAGTTCAAGCCAGCAGAGCAGTTCAGTTGACCCGCGTCGAGACCCAGAGATTGCGGTAGATGTCCTACTTCAGGCTTTGCCTTATATCGAGGCGTTTCGAGGCGCTGTCGTCGTAGTCAAGTTCGGCGGCAATGCAATGTCGAGTCCCGAGTTGTTCGATGACTTTGCAAAAGATGTCGTCATGATGCACCGGGTCGGGATGAAGCCAGTGGTGGTGCATGGCGGTGGCCCACAAATTGGTGAGTGGCTCAAGCGAATGGGCAAAGAGTCCACCTTTATCGATGGCCGTCGCGTTACCGATGCAGAGACTCTCGAGGTCGTGCAGATGGTTTTGATGGGCAAGGTCAACGCCGACATTGTCACCGCGCTCAATACCTTTGGTCCGGTTGCGCTTGGGTTGTCGGGAACCGATGCGCGTCTGCTGACTGCCAAGGCGCATGACCCTGCTCTCGGGTTTGTTGGAGCAGTGACCAAGGTCAACCCTGAACTGATTACGCGGACGCTGTCGATGGACCTGATTCCCGTAATCGCAACCGTCGGGGTCGATGAGTCTGGCCAGACGTACAACATCAACGCCGATGACGCTGCAACAGAAATTGCGCAATGTCTCAGCGCAGAGAAATTGATCTTTCTGACTGATGTTCCTGGCCTGCTTGAAGACGTCAACAATTTGGATTCGCTGATTCCTCGAGTCACCACCGATCAGGTCCGTGAGTTCATCTCAACCGGAGTGATCTCTGGCGGGATGATTCCCAAGATGGCGGGGTGTATCCGAGCCATAGAAAATGGCGTGGGGTCAGTCCACCTGATTGATGGGCGCCTGCCACATGTCCTGCTGCTCGAACTTCTGACCCGTGCCGGGGTCGGGACAATGGTCGAAGCTAGCGAACCCCAATCAGCCCAGTCACACCAAGCCCAGTCACAATCAGCCCAGCCACAAGAAGCCCAGCTCTCAGAATCGGATCCAGAATGACTCCCGCTACAACCCATGCTCAGGCCATGGGAGCCTCAACAGAACTGCAACACTGCCCACTGATGCCCTCCTATGGGCCACCCTCGGTGCAGTTTGTACGCGGCCAAGGCTCTTGGCTCTGGGATCTTCAGGGCAAGCAATACCTCGACCTGCTCTCTGGTCTGGCAGTTACCTCGCTAGGTCATAGCCACCCAGCCGTCAGCGAAGCACTGTGCGAGCAGTCCCAGAAGTTGTTGCACGTCTCCAATCTGTTTGGGACCGAACATTCAGCACCTCTTGCTCAGACACTGGACTCATTGCTCGGCGGTGGTGGACAGGTGTTCTTTGCAAACTCAGGCGCCGAAGCGAACGAAGCCGCAATCAAGCTTGCTCGCAAGTTCGGCGGCCCCGGCCGTCACGTGGTACTCAGCGCTCTCGGTAGCTTTCATGGGCGGACTCTGGCCACCCTGCATGCCACGGGGCAGCCTGCAAAGCACACTGCGTTTCAGCCGCTGCCCGAGGGATTTCGCCACGTAGAATTCTGTGACATCGAACAAATCGAGGCGGCACTCGATGACACCGTTGCTGCAGTTTTGCTCGAGGCAGTACAGGGCGAGGGTGGAGTAAATCCTGTAACCGTCGAGTACTTCCAAGCAGTGCGTAGGTTGTGCGATGAGCGTGGCGTTTTGTTCATGGTGGATGAGGTACAAACGGGGCTTGGCCGCTGCGGTAGTTGGTTTGCATTCCAACAGATGCAGGTACAACCCGATGTGGTGACGATGGCAAAAGCTCTTGGGAACGGCGTTCCCATTGGCGCCTGTTGGGCGCGGACAGATGTCGCTGCAGCGTTTCAGCCTGGGGATCACGCAACGACATTTGGTGGCCAGCCATTGGCCGCTGCAGCCGCCCGCGCAGTGCTGCGGGTGATGCAGGAAGAGAATGTTCCCCTGCTGGCGCAAGTTGCGGGAGCGCAGTTTGCACAACAACTTCAGGTCCTGCCGGCAGTGGTTCAGGTGCGCGGACTTGGCCTGCTCCTAGCTGTTGAACTTGACGAAGACTTGCTCGGCGAGGCAGCAGCAACACGTGCAGCTGCGCAGTTGCTTGACCAAGGAGTGGTGGTCAACGCAGTTACTCCAACGGCGATTCGTTTGGCACCGAGTTTGTTGATCTCTGAAGATGAAATTCAACAAGCAGTCAGTGCGCTCAGCGCAGTTTTTGCCGAGTTGCAGGCAGAGCACGAACAAAAGGCAACATCATGAGGAGCCTGTTAGAAATCGATGATCTGACTGCGGCTGAACTACTGCAGGTTCTTGATCGTTCTGAGCAGGCAGACCTGTCAGCTGTACTTGCGGGCAAAGGGGCAATGCTGCTGTTCGAGAAGCCCTCTTCACGCACTCGCACCTCTATGGAGATGGCTGTGGTGCAACTCGGTGGCCACCCAGTTACCTTGCGCAGCGAAGAGATCGGCATCGACACACGCGAGTCGGCCGAGGATCTTGGACGGTTGTTCTCGGGGTACGGATCGATTAT
>CAMDAT010000209.1 GCA_945888825.1 Bifidobacterium breve
GGTGCGGCCTGAGCGGAATCGGTCTGGCTTGGAGTTTTGCTCGATGCTGTGAGGGCAAACCCCGCCGAGAAGAGCAGGGCGATTCCCGCTGCTGCGGCCCCTAGGGTCACCAAACCCCGAGCAGGTCCGGGCGCAGGAGTTGCCCTTCGAGTTGTACCCCGCCTACTGAAACCAAAGGAGTTAATCGTGCGACATCTAAGTTCGCCTACTGCAGTTGCAAGTTCGCTAGTTGTCAGGGCAGTTGTGCTGGTCTCATTCAGTTCGGCAATCTGGCGGAGCTTGCGAGATTGTTGGCGCCACCGCCACCGATCTGCGCGCGACATAGAGGCAATCTGGACATTCGCTACATGAGCAAACATGGCAGCAAGTTGATCCACGTCACCTTGGATTGCTGCAGCGGCTTTTTCGTTGGACAGGTGCAGGAGTGGTTGAGAATCGCCAAGAGAGCAAAGCTTTGGACGTCCCCGGGCCCCGAGCAGAACGTGTTCGGGGCGGAGCGAACCGTGACTCCAGCCGGCTTCGTGCAACTGTTCGACAGCTGTGCAACAACGTTGCAGAGCGCGGAGGAGTTCCTCACCCGTCATGTCGAGTGGCCACAAGAGAGTGCGGGGGCCGTTGTCGAGCAGCAGGAGCAGAGTCTGATCGTCCTCTTCTTTTAGTTCGAGCATGTCCACTAACGCCGAGAGATGCAGAAGCCCGAGTACCTCGGCTTCATGGCGAAGGCGAGAGCGTTCTCGTCCAGTCGCTGATTTCACCAGAATTCGCTGCCCATGTATGAGCTTGTGAGAGATTTTCGTGCTGCTGACCCGCTCTGCGGCCTTCGAAGTCATTTGAGGATCCGGCCAGCCGAGGTGACGGTCAAATCCTCATACGCAGACCGTCCCGGCAGGGCCCGCATCATGATGTGGGGAACGCGCACGGTAATACGCACTTCGATTGATTTCCGGTCGGTACTCACGATCACAATGACTGGCCCACGCAACGATGCGGCGGGAACTCGTGCGGAAATGTGAGCGCGAGCTACTCGCTCTGCGGCAGCGATATCAATACGCAGTTCGCCGTTTTGTTGAATAAGTCGGGTGTCGAGCATGGCAGCAGCATCGTCTGCGGCGGCCGATACGCTCCGCTGAGCGCTCCGTTGAGCGAGGAAAACAGCAGTTAAGTCAATAGCGATTGACCCGAGTACAAAGAAGACCAGAATCGACGCGGGAACGAGCATCAGAGCCGTGCCGCGTGAGTCGCTGCTAGTAGGCCGGACTCGGACCTGTGTGGAGTTAGCTCTAGGCGCAAGGGGTAGCGAACTGCTGGTAGTTGGCACTAGCACTCACCTCCCGGTGCGCATCGATGAGTTCGGTCTGAGTCACGCGAACGGTGGTGCTTCCTGCGCCTGCCAGAAAGGGAACGCGCACCCAGGGAACCTGAGTGGTGAGTTGCACTACAGCCACGGCGCAGGGGCCAAACCCCTGAGGCTCACTTGCCTGAATGGACACCCGGTAAGGAGATAGGCCCCGCTGAGTGAGCGAATCTTTTGCGGCAGCCTCTCCCACTGCTCGAGCCTGAAAGAAGTATTGCTGTTCGGTATACGTGCGGAGGTACTCACTAGCTGCGGTGTCGAGTGCCATGCGGGTGTCGAGAATTGCCCAGAGGTTGAGGATGACGAGGGTGCCTGCCACAAGAATCAGCATGCCGAAAATCACACCCTCGCCACCTCCAACTGCCCCGCGTTCTCCACGGTGCCTGTGCCGCGGGAGCCTCATGTTCACCTCCCTTCCTTTCGAATGATGATGCGGCGATCTACTGCACCAAGGATTGGTCCTGCGCTAATGAGTCGCGGAAGAAGGCCCATCGCTGGCGATCGAACATGAAGAACAACTA
The DNA here is from genome assembly GCA_945888825.1 of Bifidobacterium breve. GTDB lineage: Bacteria > Actinomycetota > Acidimicrobiia > Acidimicrobiales > Microtrichaceae > IMCC26207. The sequence continues at coordinate 1,876 of CAMDAT010000209.1, forward strand.
CCGAAGAGTTGGGATGTTCGAATTCCAGGAGTACTCGCTGGCCGTAGCTGCCGAGTGCTTGGCGTGCGTTGTCTATTGCAGCGGCCTCGATCTGCCTGAGTGAGGCTGCGGACTGAGGCTCGCTATTTGGGGCTGTGGCCACCCTGCGGGCGGCATCGAAGGCGACTGAATCCACCGTGCTGCGCGTCCAAAGCCCAAGCGAGACGTTCGATGCGAACCCAAGCATGGCAATCATCGACGCCACGCCAATCGTGGTGCCGAGGATTCCCGTTCCCCGCTCAGAGAGATTTCGTTCCCGGCTAAGGAGAACTGCGAGTCGCTCTGCGAGGTGACCTGGAGTGGAGTTCACCTGCCGATTTGTTCCACTTGTGTGCGGGTGCGACTCGTGGCCGTGCTCATCATGCTGTTGAATCCGGTCCACAGCGCAATCCCAAGGAATGCGATAATTAAAACTGCAACTGCAGTCGAAATCACCCCTTCACCTCGTTCCGAATTGCGCTTCCTTGCCGCAGGGGTGGCATTCGGGGAGGCTGCTGCAAGTAGCGGAACCTCTTGAGCCAAGGGCCGTGCAGTCGTAGTCGCATTGCCAGTTGTGATGTTGCAAGTATCAGTAGTCGTTACTTCAAGTGAGTTGTGCATAGTGATGTTTCTCTTTCTGGTTGTTGGTCTGCTTGTTGATCTGGTTGTTGATTCGGTGGGGGTCTTGGCGGCTCAGTGTTGGGAACGTCTGTGGCGAACGTTCAGGTGGTGCCTGCGACCTGAGCCATGGCTGAGTAGAAAGGCACTGCCAAAAAGATCAAGCCTGGAACCAGCGTCGCTACGGTCACGGGAATCCAAACCAGTTGCGCACGGCGCTCGATTGACTCAATGAGTTCCCGATGTGCTTCTGCCCGTACTGACCGAGCCTCAGCTGAGATCAAGCTCCCGAGGTCACCCGTTTCCCCATGCAGGGCAAGCACTGCAACGAATCCTCGAATCGAGTCCAAGTCCGCTCGTTCTGCCCACTCGGCCAGGGCAGTGGTATCTGAAACACCTTGGCGAATCCTGCGCATGACGGCGGTGAGGTCTTCGGCTGCAACTCCTGAGCCGCGATCCGCAAGCCGCGAAAGCCCTGAAGTTAGGGAGTAGCCAGCGCAGAGAAGCATCCCTAGTTGCTCAACGATCACGGGGAGTTCGGCTTGAAGCTTGCGCTGTCGTTGAAGGATCTTGGATGACAATTTTTGCTCTACGAGGGCCGCAGCAAGGATGGGCAGCCCAACTATGAGAAGAATCGAAATTGCAGTTGGCGGCGAGATCCACAGAGCTAGAACGGATCCCGCAGTGACTCCGAGCACTGCAGCAATCACCTGCTGAAGTCGGAACGAGACGGCATCTTGTGGGGACCCAGCGCGCTCAAGGCGGAGCTCAATAGGAGTGTCAATCCCCAGCAGTCGGCTGCCCTTCGAACCAAGGTCTGCAAGGACGGGGCCTATGACTTGTCGAAGCGATGAGAGGTGTCCACGTTGAACTGTGCCGGGCGAGATGCCGAGGCGCGCATGGCGGGTGTAGGGGCGAAGTCTGTCGGCAAGTGAATGCTGCCGAATCCAAGGAATTTCGCTCAAGCACAGTGTGAGGCCTAGAGCGAAAATGGCTAGACAGCCCAAGTCGAGAAGGATCATCGGTGGCTGCGATTCATTGGTCAAACACCCGCTCTGCCTCGGGGAGGCGCATGATGCGGCTGGCCCAGAGCCAGCAGGCAATAATCAGGGCAATTCCCACTGACACCAGGAATTGCCCCATGGGTGATCGGTAGGCGGCAGATCCGTTGCCAACGCTGAGCCCTGCTAACGCCATTCCAGCGGGAACAAGAATCACGAAGATTCTTGCGAGTCTGGCACCTGCTTGTTTGGCATCTGCTTCTTTGCGGCCAAGTAGATCTTGCCGGCGGTCCTCGGCGAGTGCTTCGAGCCGCGAGTCGATGTCACCGCCGACCTGTGTGGCGACGAGCAGAGTCTCAAAGGTTGCATCGGCAGTCGGATCGGCGAGCCGCTCCTTGAGTACGTGAATCGTGCGTTCAAAATCTGTGGTGAGTGACCACTCTCTCTGAGCGGCCTGAAACGCGCTGCGCAATTCAACAGGCCCGCGCAGGCCTACCTCGAGCAACGCTTGCGGGATGGATCGTCCAACGGACCCCGTGAGCACACGAAGCTCCTCTATGAATCTCGGCCAGGATTCGCGGGCTATTGCTCTGGCCTTGGCACGCCTCTTGCGCCAGATGGCAGCTGGGGTGGTTGCGGCACAGCCGCCGATAAGTAGCGTTGAAAGTCCAAATCCAAAGATGGCTGCGGCGGGAATCATCGCAAGACATCCAACGATTGCAGACGCGCTCAGAAACTGAATAGGCGACACCCCGTCAAGGCCTGCTTGTTGCAAGAGTCCGTGCAGTCGCTGATTGAGCGAGCGCCGCACGCGAGGGTGATCAGAGCGCCGTCGCTGGCCCGTAGCTGCGTGGGTGAGCAAGAAATAAACGCCAAGGGCGGCGCAGGCAGAAAGCAGGAGTGAGGTCATCGCTGCTCCTCTTCCACTGCGCACAGCCTGCGGGCATCAAATCCGTGACGAGCGAGTTCTTGAGTTGCCCGCAGCGGCAAAAGCCCTGTTGGTCGCAGTTCTCCAGAGTCGCCTTGGCGGTTGAACAG
>CAMDAT010000210.1 GCA_945888825.1 Bifidobacterium breve
AACACCGATACCCGACTCGATCTCAGCAAACTCACCGATCACAACAACCAACCCCTCAGCGCCGAACTCGCCAACACTCTCACCTGCAACCCCACCATCTACGCACTCCTCACGACCAACAACGCAACCACACTGCACCTCACCCGCACCCAACGCCTAGCCAACAGAGCACAACGCAGAGCACTCGCACACAGAGACGGCGGCTGCGTGTTCCCTGGGTGCACCAACCCACCCCAATGGACCGACGCACACCACGTCGAACACTGGAACAACGGCGGAACAACAGACCTTTCCAACCTGGCATCACTATGCCGCTACCACCACATGGTCACCCACCGAAACGGCTGGACCATGACCATCACCCCCGACCAATACTTCACATGGACCACACCCAACGGCCACACACTCGACTCACAACGCCACCAAAAACAACAACCCAGACCACCCCCATAAGCACAACCCTCGCTGGTGCCCTAGGTTTCTTCTAGTCCTATAACTAGCGAGTTCAAACGGGAGCCACTGACATGCCTGAACCGATTTTCCTAGCCCAAGAAGACAGGCCCGAACCTCTTCCTCTTGCGGGGTTCGAGATCACGGTGCTTGCCGAACAATCCAAAACCGAGGGCTATGAGATATTTCTTCAGACCGGTCCGGCCGACACCGGTCCTGGACCCCACGCTCACCCATGGGACGAATCCTTCTATGTAGTGAGCGGCACGGTCCTGTGCGGGGTCGGCGATCAGGAATCGCTTGCTACTCCAGGCACCCTGGTTCATGTTCCCGCCAACACAACTCATTGGTACAAGTTCGGCGAAGACGGTGGAGAAATGGTTTCTATGACCTCTGCTGGCAACGCCTCGAGTATGTACGCAGACCTCTCGCAGTCAGACTCAGATCGGTCAAAGTTCGGAGCGATTGCTGGCAAGCACGGGCAGGAATACCGCTAGCTTTCATTCCCTTATGGCGGAGTCGCTTACCAAGGATCCAAAGCAGCGGGCGCTAATTTTTGCAGCAGCCCTTGCGATCTTTGCCATTGATCTTGACTTCTTTGCCGTCCAAGCGGCACTACCCGCAACTGCTGCAGATTTCAACACCACAACCACTGCGCTGCAATGGGTCATCAGTGGCTACATGCTGTCGCTTGCATCATTCTTGATCGTCGGTGGGCGTTTGGCGGATCTGCTGGGTCGAAAGACCTGGCTCTTCATTGGAGCAGGAGTTTTTGCGGGTGCCTCCCTTCTAGGCGCACTTGCCACAGGCCCCGAGATGCTGATTGCTGCACGAATCGTTCAGGGTGCAGGGGCCGCAGTACTGATGCCGGTCTCGGTGGCTGTGGTTACCAACGGGTTCCCAAAGGAACAGACCCAACGGGCCGTGGGCATGGTCTTTGGTATCGCGGCAATCGGTCAGGCACTCGGACCCCTCATTGGTGGTGGGATCACGCAAGTCCTGAACTGGCGTTGGGTTCTTCTGATCAACGTGCCAATCATTCTTCTCGTGGTCACCTTGGCAAGAACCTCTGTTGTTCAGAGCCGAGACGAGACGGCATCACGCGTTATTGACTGGCCGGGGCTCTGCCTCATCGTTGGCTCAATTGCCGCGCTGACCATTGGCATCGATCAGGGCTCAATTTGGGGTTGGCGCTCCCCGCTCACGGGAGGATTCCTACTCAGCGGCTTGCTCGGTTTTTTTGCATTCATTCTGGTTGAGCGTCGGGGAAATCAACCTCTGGTAGATCTTCAACTCTTTCGGATTCGGGAATTCTCCGTCATGATTCTGGCTGGGGCAGTCGGCAATGTTTCTGAAACTGCAATCCTCTTCGTATCAGTAATTTATTTGCAAACCGTTGAGGGACTCTCCCCGCTCACCTCGGGCCTAACGCTCCTCGCTTTCTCAATAGGAGTCACCGTCGCTTCGCAGTTCTCCGGACGCCTCGAGCAGTTTCAGTCCTGGGCCGTCATGAACATCGCCATGCTCCTCGGTGGCCTCGGGGCAATCGGAATGGGCCTCAATTTGGGCAACATAAAGCTCTTTTTGGCTTTCTCCCTCTTTGCAGGTGCGGGATTCGGCTTGTGCTGGTCATACGCCAGCGTGGTCACGCAGGCCGTGGTACCTCCCGAGAAAGCGGGAGCAGCCTCTGGTGTAGTACTCACCGTCTTGATCGGACTCGGTGGTGTCGGCATTGCCGTGGTCTCTTCGGTCATCGTGACGCAGACCGCAGGCCAATCAACAGCTGTTCTGAGCAACGTGCTCGGCGACGTAGTGGTAGCAGTCGGAGTTGTTTGCCTGCTGTTCGTTCCAATCGTTGCCCTGCTGGGGCGAGGGTCAACCGCCCGTACTTGAAGGCTCAAATACCCGGCACTGTTGACCGCGCAGCGTTCCACAATTAGGGAGCGGAGCACCTGCAACACCATCCTCAACTACTGGCAGCACCAGCGCAGACGGGTACTCAGCCGAGCGAAACACAGTCACCGTGGTCGTTCCATCATCAATCGATTTGAACGTCCAGATCGGTCGGTCTCCACCCGGAGCGCTGATACTCACTCTGATGCGAGACCCTGCACGGAAGGTGTAGACGACAGGGAAAATCTGAACACGAGCCAACGAAGGTTCACCTGCTGTCAGCGGCTGAGCATCCTTTGCTAAGTGTGTCTGACGCGGATCAGTCGGCGTAGAACGCTTCGTGTCTAGCTTGCGATGCGTTGCTCGCAGCCAACCCGTTTGCACATACATCTCTTTGCCATCAGGACGAACCTCTGACAAGGTCACCTGCAAGTCGGTGTTGCGTGCGCTGGCCTCGATGTAGGCATCAAAACTCGATGCTCCGGCAATCATCACATCCGACTCAAGAACACTGGTCGTGTAGCCAAGACCCTTGCCCTCAGCTAGCGGCAGCCAGTTGTTCGGCTCATCTTTAAAGTTCGCCTTGGGCTTACCCTCGCTGTTGTCTTGGCTGGTCTCGGGCCGTGCGGCGGGGTCAGCAACATATTGGTCAGACAGGCTGGGGTCATCAGATGTTGGGGCAGTGTCAGTGAGCGATCCATCTGGGCCAGCGAACAGACTCTTGGCTTGCAGATTCGCTGGAGGCCAAGAGTCGAAAGTCTGCACATAACCGGGCTGAAGCGAGCCTGGGCCTAATGGCCCGCTGCCTACGTCAAGAAGGACTGTCACCATCGGCTCAGCCCGAAACGCTTGTCGCGCCTCTTCCAAACTGGCCATCGAAGAAAGCTTGCTCTGCTCCAAGGGCTCTGCGGGAGCGCCTGAGGCTTCTTGGGCTAGGACACCTGCAATGGCCATCAAGTCGCCGGGCACATTCGGCACACGGTCCGCCACAAATAGGTCGAGGAACTCAATCCACCGAGTCAGAATCTGCGGAGCAAGTGCATCGTTATGCATCCCGTTGTAGATCGTGATCCAGAGGTCTGGATTATCAGTCATGCCACTGAGTGCTTCAATCCAATGGCTATTGAGTTGTTCGTCCTGAAGACCACCAACGATAAAGGTTGGAACGTCAATGTTTGCTGCCCAATCAGCAGGAGTGCGGTCCTTGAAGAGCACCGGGTCCCGAAATTCGAGCTCGGACATGATCTTTAATCCATCTTGGGCCTGACCGTGCAATACCTGATTGGCTTTGCACTGCTCGTCTCCCTGTTCGATCAGGAGCTTTGCCCAAGGCTGGCCACCCTCGGGAGCAGCCATGGCATCGCTTTGACGTTCCGTCATCCAACCTTTTGCAAACCCAGTGTTTTGGATACCGCCAGGAAAACCAATCCCGGTGTATAGGTCGTCCGTCACGGACATGGGAGCAAGGGCTGCAAGGTGCGGCGGCCGTGTACCACCCACAAAGAGCTGACTGAATCCGGAGTACGAAATGCCGACCATGCCCACCTTGTTGTGAGCAACCCAAGGCTGCGCCGCCACTGTCTCGACTGCGTCATAGCCGTCGTAAATCGTTGGTAGACCGAACAGATCAAATGCCCCGCCTGAGCAACCGCTCCCTCGAATCTGAACGCTGACGGTGGCATACCCGAGCAAGGGTGCACCCAAAGAACCAACCGCAGTCGAGCCCGACGGTGCAAGCGGGTCTGCCTTGACCGAGGGGTCTGCAATCTGAGCCGCCATGCTGCTCAACAGGTCATTTGGCGGAGCGACCTCATAACCTGAGTACTCGATCACTGTCGGGAACGGGCCATCAGCGAGCGTCTTCCCCGCTGGAAGACGCAGGGTCATTGCGATCTCAATGCCGTCACGCATTTTTATGTAATTGAGTCCCGGGGTAAAGGTTTGGTCGGTGTACTGAGTTGTAGGTGGGGTGTCCTCTCGATTGAGCACGGTTACGGGAGCGGTTGATACCTCTCCATCCCCGAAGTCCCCTCGGATCGTGTATCCCTCGCCGGGTTCAACCTCGTAGAACATTGCCGCCCCGAGCTTGTCCGCCTTCGCCGAGCGAATTGCCTTG
>CAMDAT010000211.1 GCA_945888825.1 Bifidobacterium breve
TTGCATCAACCATTGCGACACCGTAGCGGGGTGATCTGCCGGAACCGAACTCAGGACCGAAACTGAATCAAGCGAACAATCACGGAGTGAGCGTTGCTTGTTCAAGAGGCTCCTGAACTAGCCCAAAGGGCCATGCCCGAGGGAGCACCAACCCGGCGCTAGCCGGGGGAAGAATCGAATAGGACTCCTCCCCTTCAAGCACCAGGCCATAGTCCCTTCTTGCGATCCGCTGAATCTCGGAAGGGTCATCAAGGCGGTCTCGGCGCAAGGTGAGTTCCTGGTTCTGTTGCTCTAGGTCGGTCAGCTCCGCACGATGTGCAGAGATCTCATGTCGTTGTGCCATATACCCGCGAGCCGGAACCAACAAGAGTGCAACTGCGGCGGCGATCACAAAGGTAAGTATCCCGAGCCGTTGCAGGAGCACGGCGCGCGATACGGCAGTCTTTGACTGCCTGCGCGAGCGCGAGCTTTTGGCTGCCGTTATCTTGACTGCCGTCCTCTGGGATGCTGTTCTCTTGACTGCAGGGCGCTTAGCACCCGAGCGTGTAGCGGCTGGGCGCTTGGCACCGGTTCGAGAAGATTCTGAGCTCACCTCAAGCTGCTCCCCCGATTGGGGCAAGTGCTTGTGCGCCGCGGAACACTGCCGATTCATCAAGATATTCTTCGATTCGAAGGAGCTGGTTGTATTTTGCAACCCGGTCCGACCGTGCAGGCGCGCCAGTTTTGATCTGCCCGCAATTTGTGGCCACGGCTAGATCAGCAATCGTGACATCCTCGGTCTCGCCAGAGCGATGAGACATCACCGAGGTGTAGCCGTGTCGCGTTGCTAGCTCCATAGCCTCGAGCGTTTCGGTGAGCGTTCCGATCTGATTGACCTTGATCAGGATTGAGTTGGCGATTCCCTCGTTGATACCCCGACCCAACCGCTCGCTATTCGTAACAAAGAGGTCGTCGCCAACAAGTTGGATTCGAGTTCCGAGTTTCTGCGTCAGGTCTGCCCAACCTTGCCAGTCCTCTTCGTCCATACCGTCTTCGATTGAGACAATCGGATAGCGGTCGCACAGGTCGACCAAGTAATCAGCAAACTCAGCTGAACTGAGCGAACGGCCTTCGCCTGCGAGGTGATACTGCCCGTCTGAGTAGAACTCGCTGCTCGCAGCATCAATCGCAATCCCGATTTCTTCGCCGGGGATACGACCGCTTCGCTCGATTGCTTCAACTAGCAACACCACAGCTTCTTCGTTTGACCCAAGATTTGGTGCGAAGCCACCCTCATCACCAATCGATGTAGATAGCCCGCGCTCATGCACAACTTGTTTAAGCGTGTGATAGGCCTCTACTCCCCAACGAAGCGCCTCAGAAAATGATGCAGCGCCAACTGGCATCAACATGAACTCCTGCACATCGACGTTGTTATCTGCGTGTTCGCCACCATTGATCACGTTCATCATCGGCACTGGAAGCACGCAAGAGTTCGGGCCACCGAGATAGCGAAACAGTGGCATGCCTACCTCTTCGGCTACGGCCTTTGCTGCGGCCAACGAGACTCCGAGGATTGCATTTGCTCCCAAGCGAGATTTGTTCTCGGTGCCATCAAGCTGACACAGCCTGTGGTCCAAGCCGCGCTGATCCGCTGCATCGAATCCCAACATCGCATCGGTGATTTCGCCGTTCACAAAACTGACGGCGTTACTGACGCCTTTGCCAAGGAATCTCTGTGGGTCCCCGTCACGCAGTTCGGCCGCTTCGAACGCACCCGTAGATGCTCCGGAAGGAACCGCTGCACGACCCACGGCCCCTGAGTCGAGTTGAACTTCTACCTCAACTGTTGGGTTACCTCGAGAATCCAGAATCTCCCGGCCGATGATGTCTTCGATAGTGCTCACGATGCTCCCAATATTTGGCCGAAGCCCTTAATCTGCGCTGTTCTTAGCGGTCAGTTTGTCCGAGTCTAAAGTCTTGGCTCCGGGTAGCTAAACAGCCTATCTTCCAAGCCGAAGCCGCTCAGGGATTACAGGTTGGAACGAATGAGTTCGGCGAATGCTGCGGCACCATCGGGCCGGAGATGGGTGCCATCGTTGGCAAACCACTCCGGGTGTTGGCTCGCTAGCGCAAACCAGTCGACTAACACAGCATTCGGGTGACGATCCGCTGCCGCAGCAAGGCGCTGATTAACCAGTTCCTGCCAAGGCCTACCCACCTTGGCATTGACCAGCACCACCTTGCGGTCCCCCGCGATCTTGAATAGCTGATCCATATCTTCATCGCTGAAGGTGCCGTTCGTACCTGCGTGAACTACCAATGTGCTTGGGATGAGGCCTTCTCGTTCATACCATCCCACCACGCCAAGAACATCGTTGAACTGTCGGCCAACCTTGGCATCAATTCGTACTCCCGGAATTGCAGCACTGACCGACGGAGACGCTCCAAGGAGGACCGAATCTCCCACGGCTACCACGTTGGCAAATGCGGCTGGGTCCGCAGCAGGTTCAGTGGCTGCCGGTTGGGCGAGTCCCGTTGGATTTAGGGGCAACGTCGTAGTTGTCGGAGCGCTTGCACTTGCGGGTGCGCCAGGAATAGTCGAAGCAGTTGGGATCGTAGACGGACCTGCTGAGGCCGCTGCAGTTTCGCTCCCGCCTGTTTGACTGCTGGGCCGCGCGGCCTCTGCGACTGGTGAGCCAGGGTCATTCAACGCTGGCGCAGCGAGCGCCGCAAGCTCAAGCTCATCGCGCTGACTACTCGAACTGGCTGCACGCAAACCAACGGTGAGCATCACTAACAACAACAAGAACGTGGTTCCAATGGTCATACCGCGACGCAGCAACCTTGTTCGCTGGGGTCCTGAACTGCCCTTGAGGTCACGCCACCAGTGATTCAAAACACCATTGCGAACTGGTACTTCTACGAATCGGTAAGAAAGCTCTGCAGCACCAAAGGTGAGCACCATCCGAAGCACAAACACCCGAAAACCTGTGAATGGCAGATCTAGTTCTGGCCGGGTGACTACAAAGATCGGCCAATGCCACAGGTAGATGGCATATGAACGTAACCCAATCCATACCAAGGGTGGCCAAGCCAAGAACTTCGAGAGTTTGGCTGCAGGATGCACGAGCACTGCAATGACCACAATGCACGCAATATCGAGCGCCAGAAACCCGCCGCGATAGATAAACGGATCGAACTCATTCACCCGAAGGAGGAACCAGCCGATAACCACTAACCCGAGCACACCGGCAGTATCGAGCACGCGTACTGCGCTGCGAGCAGCCGGAGTTCGCGAGCGCCACGGAGCCCAACTCAACGCGAGTACAGCGCCGACGAGTAGCCCGGCTATCCGGGTGTCGGTGCCGTAGTAGACGCGAGACGGGTCGGTATAGGGCTCGAACAACAGCGCCATTTCAATCGTTGAGGCCAGGGCCAGGATGATGATTCCCAGGCGAGCTTTGCCCTTGCCGAACTTGAGCAGAACTAAGGCAAAAATGGGAGGGAACAGCAGGTAGAACTGTTCCTCTACTGCAAGTGACCACAAGTGTCGAAGCATCGGCGGCCGACCCGCTTCAGCGAAGTAAGACTCGTCGAGGTAGATATCCCACCAGTTGCTCACATAGGCCAACGCCGCGAGTACATCGCCACCCATTCGGCCTGCTGCATCGGTGTACACCAGAATCGCAGCCGCCGAGACCACGGCCAACAGCAGGTACAAGGCTGGCAACAGCCGGCGTGCTCGGCGAATCCAGAACTGCTTCAGATCGATCTGGCCCTTGGTCATGCGTTCTTCGGTGAGCAACGTGGTGATCAAGAAGCCGCTGATCACGAAGAAGACCTCTACCCCCAAAAACCCTCCGGGGATCAGAACAAAGTCAGCATGATAAAAAACCACTGCTAGAACAGAAATTGCACGCAGACCATCAAGCGCCGGTTGATAGCCGAGCTTCTGAACTCCCTGAGTGGGCGCGGGTCTCTGAATAGTGGAAGTCACCACCCGCTATTCTTGCGCATTGGCACTAGTTTCTCGTGCCACTGCAGGGAGTTCCGGTGAATCCCGTCAGCCAAGTGGGGTCAGGCCCGCTCACGCATGCGAACCTCAAATGAACTGACTGCTCGAGCAAAAATATTTGCCTCGATGACAGGTTCCGAGATTATTTCGGGAACTTCAAACCGGCGGGTGAGTTCCCTGAAGAGAATCTGCAGTTCGAGGCGTGCAAGGTTGGCACCCAAACAGAAGTGCGTGCCGTGGCCAAATGCCAAATGCGGATTCGTGGCTCTGGTGACATCAAAGCGAAACGGGTCTGCAAAAACCAGTTCGTCTCTGTTCGCTGAGGGATAGAGCAGGATCAGGCGGTCGTCTTGAGCCACCGGGCGGCCACCGACGGTTGTGTCTTCAACGGCAGTCCGAAAGAAATTGTTGAGTGGTGTCACCCAGCGGATGAG
>CAMDAT010000212.1 GCA_945888825.1 Bifidobacterium breve
TCAAACTGCAGATCCGGCCGCAGTTCGGCCAGTAGGGCGCGTCGTCGAGCAGAGCCCGTTGCAACCACAGCGCCTGTTCGGAGGTCATTGAGCGACCTTCCAACGAGTGCATCGCGCGCATCGCCACGAGTTGGGATTGCCGCCAGACATAATTCTGCAGCCGTAACAGCTGGCAAGTCTTTGGCTGAATGAACAGCCAGGTCTGCGCGTCCATCTAGGACTGCGGCTTGTACTTCTGTGGCAAAGATGCCCTTACCTCCAATCTCTGACAACGGAACATCTAGGCGACGGTCCCCTTCGGTGCTGACCGTGAGCAACTCGATCTCTAGTTCGCCGTGGGCGAGACGCAACAAACCTGCGACATGTTCCGCTTGCCACAGAGCCAAAGCCGAGGCCCGTGTTGCGATGCGAAGCACCGGAGCAGATTGCATACTTCTAGATCAACTCAGATCGAACAGATCGCTGATGGACTCGGCTAGTCGCTCGCCGCGGGCCGACCCAGAGGATTCCTTGAGCCGAATGGTGGGTAGGTGCAACATCTTTGCGACCATCGCCCGACTGAGCGCATCTACTACCTCGAGTTGCTCAGGGCTCAGACTGTCAAGGCGCGATCAAAACCTTTCCAGTTCTGCGGAACGCATGGACTCAATTTGCTCTCGCAGCGAGGTAATCAGCGGGTCGACTTCACGTGCTGAAGAAATCGCTGCAAAGCGAACGGCCTCTTCCTCAACAATCTCTCGAACTGCATCAGCCTCTGCATGACGAGCAGCCAGATTGGCCTCGGTCAGAGCAGAAACATCTTGCATATCGAGCAACTCCACTCCATCGAGCCGACCGATAGACGGGTCAATATCTCGAGGTACCCCCACGTCGACTGCCAACAGTGGCGCAGACCTGTGGAGTAGGACTTCGTGCATCATCTCGAGGCTCACTACCGAAGTCGGAGCGCCAGTAGCGCTCAGCAGTAGATCAGCATGAGCGATTTCATCGGCAAGAGATTCCAAGCCCACTCCTCGAATCGAGGCAACCTCGGATTGATCAAGCAACGAACTAGCTAGGTTGACGGCGCGATCCTCGGAACGGTTCGCAATGACCAGTTCCGAGACACCAGCGTCAGCCAAGAACGAAGCCATGCCTCTGGCCATCGATCCAGCGCCAAGCACCAGCACACGCTTGCCCGCTAGACCAGCAGCGGCGAGCGTTCCTGCGCAGCGTGCTCCCTGAACCTGGCTAGGCGTTGCTCCAACGGGAGCAGCAACTGGCTCACGGGAGTTGCTGGCCGCTGCGAAGCGCTCGCCTGCCATGATCACTGCCGCCTGAGAGACCGAGGTGACGTGGTGTGCAATCCGAGTCTCGGTTCGAGCGCGCTTGCCAACCTCGAGTGCGTGGCGAAACAGCAAGTTCATCGACCGCCGCGCTGTTCCCTCTTGACGAGCAACATCCCAAGCAGTGCGAACCTGACCCAGAATTTCATGCTCACCCGGGACTGCCGAATCTAGGCCGGCTGAAACCTCGAACAAATGCTGAACGGCCTGTTCATCGTGATGCACATACAGATTTTCGGTGAACGTCTCTGGTGGCAGAAAGGTGAGATCGCCAAAGAACTCGATTACTTGGCTGTTTGCGGCATGAAAACGCTCCGCAATGAGATATACCTCGGTGCGATTGCAGGTGGCAAGAATGACCACCTCGACTACGTCCTCGGCAGAGACCAAATCATGGAGCATCTTGGGAAGGCGCTCACTAGAAATGACCATCCGCTCAAGCAGGTCAAGAGGTGCAGTTCGGTGGTTGGCTCCAACTACGAGGACAGACACGCCAGCAGGCGCTCCTTCGCTTCAGCACAGCGGCCCATTCGGACTAATACAAGGATGCTCTCATCCAGCGCAGATCGCCAGTCAGGAGCACCAAATGTGACATCTCTCCTACTCCCAGCGGCGCTGCTCTGGGCCGCTTGGAGTTCTTGGCGGACCTGCGCAATCACTTCTGCGAGTTGTTCCCCCTGTTGCGAAGTCAGTCCCAAGACACTCTCAAGCGAGGCATCTACTCGTCTCGCTACCCACTGACTTAATGCTGGACTGCCTTCAGAGTCGGAGACAGCGATGGTTACTGAGCCCCAGTGCAGCGTCGCCGGAAAGCTCAAGTCACCCGCGTGTGCCATATCCGCTCGATTCACCAGGATTCCTGCTTCGGTGCACAAAGCTCCAACCTGATCATTTACAGCGGGGTCGTTCGTGGCCACGATGACCAACAGAACCTGCTGTGGCGGGGTGTTTCCGGCTGCCGCTATCGGATCAAGATCAGCAGGCTCAAACACGCGGCGTTCGATGCGCAGGTGTTCCGATGCAGCGAGTTCATCAAAATCTTGATGAAGTGCCGGCGCAATCACTCTTACTTGAGCGCCCGCCTCTAGCAGCCGGCGAGTCCTTCTTGCCGCAACTGCACCACCACCGACCACAACGCAGTTGCGACCCTGAACCTGTAACTGCACCGAGAGTTGCGCTGGTTCAGACATACTCAGCTAGCAGTTGCCGGCTTTGTTGCGCGCCGTTGCTCTACGGCGGCTGCGGTAACTGCGGCGGCGTCGTCAACTGCGGCGGCTGCGGCGGCTGCGGCCGCTCCGTCAACTGCGGCCGCTGTGGCCGCTCTGCGCTCCTCATGGAATGCCAGAATCTGCAACTCAACAGCCACGTCAACATCGCGAACCAGCACATCCACCGGTAGGTCCAACACGGTAGGAGCAAAGTTTAGAATTGACCGCACGCCTGCCCGCGCCAACGTATCTGCAGCATCTTGTGCTGCTGCTGGTGGGGTGGTGATAATTCCAATCACGACTCCGTGTTCTTCTACTAATTCCGCCAAGCGCTCCTCATGCTCAATCACGAGGTCTCCCACTTGCTCGCCAACGCGGCCGGGGTCAATGTCCACCACAGCTACTACCGAAAATCCTCTATCAGAGAACCCGGCGAACTTAGCCAAAGCCGATCCCAGGTTGCCGGCACCAACTATGAGGCAGGGCCAATCATGGGTAAGTCCAAGTTCCCTACGGATCTCAACGAGCAGGTGATCCACCCCGTAGCCCACCCCGCGAGTGCCGTAGGACCCAAAATAAGACAAATCTTTACGAACCTTGGCCGCGTTGACGCCAGCCATCTCTGCGAGTTGTTCCGAAGAGGTTTTGCTGCGTCCCTCCGCCTGCATCTGCAATAAGCAGCGGTGATACACCGGCAAGCGCGCAATGGTCGCTTCAGGAATGACTCGACGGCGTGCGGGCGACATCAGGACAAGTTACAACGCTCGTTCACAAGTTCACAAAGTCGCAGTTCAGAACTGCAAACTGCTCGCGCGGCAGCTATTTCAGCTGATGGCGAATGATCTTGCCAGTCACCCCACGGGGAATGTTCTCGACAAACCAGATCTTGTTGGGACACTTATAACTCGCGAGTCGCTCAGCGCAAAAAGCGACAATATCGTCTTCTTCGAGCGGTGCACCTGGCCGAGCTTGAACGTAGGCCTTGACTGCTTCGCCGGTGTAGGGGTGGGGGACTCCTACCACTGCGCAGGCATCTATTCCGGGGTGCTCAAGTAGAACAGATTCCACCTCAGCCGGAAAGACGTTAAACCCCGACACGATAATCAGATCCTTCAGGCGATCCACTAGGAACAAATAGCCCTCATCGTCCACCACGGCTACGTCCCCGGTTCGCAACCAGCCATCCTTTGTTAGGACTCGGTCTGTGGCCTCGGAGTCTTTCCAGTAGCCCGCAAACACGTTCGGTCCGTGGACCAGAATCTCTCCTGCATCGCCTACCAACACATCCTCATCGTTTTCATCCACGATCCGAAGCTCAACCCCTGGAACGGGAACCCCAATCGACCCGAACGGAGCGTCGGTTCCAGTTGGACTCGTCACCACGGGTGAGGCCTCGGTCAGGCCGTAGCCTTCCTCCAGCCTCAAGCCCAGCTTTGCTTCAACTGCTTGGGCGACCTCAACTGGCAACTTGGCCGCACCCGAAACTGCGAGTCGGACAGAGGCAACCATGGAAGCGTCAATACCCGGTATGCCAGCCCATGCCGCCCACATAGTGGGTGGACCAGAGACCACCGAGACACCATGTTTTTGAATCGATTCCAGCCCCGACACGGGGTCGAATCGTTCGATCAGCAGCACTGCCGAGCCGACTGCGAGTGAAACGCCCAGAACTACATTGAGCCCAAATATATGAAACAGCGGCAACACACCGAAGACCACATCATCTCCGTTTTGTACCTCATCCGAAGAGGCCAAGGTCTGGCAGATGTTGGCATAGAGATTGCCGTGGGTGAGCATGGCTGGCCTAGGCGAGCCTGCAGTACCCGAGGTGTAAATCAAAACGGCGAGGTCATCCGGAGCCCGGTCCGTAATGCCAACCTCAGCTGCACCATCT
>CAMDAT010000213.1 GCA_945888825.1 Bifidobacterium breve
GCGATGCCATGGCCGGCGCGCAACTCGGGCCTGCCTTCAGTAGCGAGTCAATTGCGGCTGAGTTAGAGGACCATAACCGCCCCTTCACGCGAATCGAGAATGCAGACGAACGTGCTGCCCACCTAGCCAAACTGCTCGCCGATGGAAACGTGGTCGGCATGTTCCAGGGCCGCATGGAATTCGGACCACGGGCCCTTGGGAACCGTTCGATTCTGGCCGATCCGCGCTCCCCCACTATGCAGCGGGTGCTCAACGAGAAGATCAAACAGCGCGAATCGTTTAGGCCATTTGCTCCTGCGGTGATGGCTGAACATGCCCAAGAGTGGTTCGAACTGGACCACGAATCCCCATACATGCTTTTCACTGCCCCGGTCCTTGCAAGCCGCAGAGGAACTCAAGGGGAACCTCATGAGGGTGCGAGCATCTTTGAGCAACTCAATGCAATCGACTCCGAAATCCCCGCAGTGACCCACGTTGATGGCTCAGCGCGGGTGCAGACCGTTGATGCGACACGCTTTCCGGCCTTTCATCAATTGCTCAGCGCGTTCAATGACCTAACGGGCTGCCCGATTCTGATCAACACTTCGTTCAACGTGCGTGGCGAACCAATCGTGTACACCCCCGAGGATGCCTATCGGTGCTTTATGACTACAGATATGGATTATCTAGTCCTCGAAGACTGCGTGTTGGACCGCAGCAAACAGCCGGAATGGACCGGCGCCGCCATTGAACTCGATCTCGACTAGCTATCTGAGCTCGCCGCGTTCCCTACCTGCGCAGCATCCACCACATAGACCCGTTGCCTGCCCGATTCCGCATCCACAAGGCGATAAACCCGTAGCTGTCGGACACCCGCCTCTGTGGTCACCTCAATTCCGAGTACCACAACCCCGCGCATCGGAGAGATCAGCCACTTGGTCGTGATTGGCCCGCAGCGCTGCTCAATGAGTTTGTCCAACGAATCGAGTTGCCCCCCGACAAAGTCAGCAGAACCCAACCAAGAAGCCCACTCGGGTACCTCAATCGAACAAACAATGCCGTCCTCGGCTTCTACCAGCATCGGCTCGCAGGCAAACTCATCAACAAGCATCCCTCGAAGCTCGGCTTGTGCCTCTCGGTCTAGCGGCCGCGAGGTTATAAGTTCCGAGCTCACAACAAGATCCACAGGGTTTTCAAGGTGGGATTGAATCCGCTCGAGCACCTCGGCATGGCAGCTTCGCGGGGCATCGCCGACGAGGTGCATCTCTACTGAGGACAGCTCAGCTAGGACTTCGGTCAGCTCCTGTTGCGGCAGGTGCAGCAGGTCGTACTGCTGGGGTTGGTTCACGAAGATGACGTTGCAGTTCAGTTGGCGACGGTCGGCCTCTGCAAGAAAGGGGAGCACTTCGCGCCAATTCATCGGCATGAGACAGAAACTCAAGGTCATTCCGTTGCCGGCCTCTTCGGCTAGTTCCTGGAACTTGTCGATGTTCTGCCATAGCCGTTGAGCATCCACTCCCACACGAATCGCTTCAATGGTTTCGGCCTCCATGCCGTCCACCGAGATATTGGGATGCATGCGCAGCTCTCGCACGTAATGAGCGACCCGGTCGTTGAAGAGTGTTCCGTTCGTGGTCACCGTCACTTCTGGGGTGAGGCCGAGTTCGATTAACCGGTCCCAGATACGTTGATTCTCTCGCGCTAGGAACGGCTCGCCTCCCTTGAATTGCAACCGCTCTAAATGAGGCAGGAACTCATCGAGTTCTTCGAAGAACCGATCGTCGTAGCAATCCGGTAAGGGAGGAAGCCCCTCGCGTTGGGTCCGAATGGCAGAGGAAAGACCGCCGTTACACATCACGCATTGCAGGTTGCAGCGACTCGAAAGCGCTAGGTCGAGCATCTTCGGGAACGCGTGGGGAGACCCCTCGCCAAAGCGATCGAAGTGATAGGCAACAGTGGCCTCGCGTCCGCCGGACTCTGCAACAAATTCGCACTCCTGACAGCCAATGTCGAAGGCATCTGCCTCGAGCGCCTGCCGCTGAGCGGCAAGGGCAGTCCCCTCCCAGATATCTCTCAGGCTCTCTCGCTCTGGCCCAACCACCGTCCCGATTGAGAAGCCCGTCACGCAACAGGCGTGAACGAGCCCATCGGGGCGAAAGTACAGCGCTGAGTGAGGTGCGTAGCAGGCAGATTTGATCATGGGTGGTTCCTCTCTGGAGGAAAGTATGAGTCGAAACGAGCCGCGAGAACTTTGGGATCCATATTGATCACTCCGTCGACAATCAAGGCTGGAGGCAACCCCGTCATGAGGCGAATTCTTGGCGTTACTGCTGAGGTGGCCAAAGTAGCAGCGAGCTGATCAAAGCGATCAAGCTCTGCCGGGATGAGTGGCCGATCAGAGAACTCTGCAATCGCCGTAGCTAGCTGACCCGCCCTGTTCTGGGGGGCGACTTTCTGGTCAAACTCGGCCAACACATGCGTCAGCTCAAGCTCAAAGGCCGCTTCTGTCAAGAGTGCATCCGAGTTGTAGGTGGTTGCCGCCAGCTTTGACAGCAATTCCAGCCAGTCTCGGCGCCGATCCCGTGCTGCCGACGCGCTGCTTGAGCGGATCTCGAGGCCCTGAGTTTGGTCAGCAGTGGCTGCTAGCCAGCCTCGGACCTCGGACAGAATGCCCTCGATCCTCCGCAGATTTTCTTGACCGGGCTGACTCAGGAGCGGGGCCCCGAGCGAGGATTGCTCCTGCAGGAGTTGTTCCCACAAGGCAATCGCTTCTGAGAGTTCCTCGGCTGTGGCTGAGGAGAGCGAATGGTCTTGCGGGTAGCGGACCACATTGAAGCCGAGGTGCAAGCTGTTTGAGTTTGCAAAGCGAACCAGGTCCGGAATTTCGTGCCAGTTTTGCCGCATGGCGCACACCGCCAGACTCACTTGACAACCCTCAACCTGGGAGAACTGCTCAAGGTTTGCAAAGACTTTCTCGCGACTTGCGCCCACACGGATTGATTCAAATCCTTCTGTGGTGAACGCATCGATCGAGACCACGATCGTCGGTTGTAAGATTTCGACTATCCGCTGCACCCGCTGATTCCAGATGGTCCCATTGGTAGTAATTGAAACCTTGCAACTGGGGTTGACCTCGCAGAGCAGCTCCAGAATTGCGAAGTTCACCGGTGCAAGAAATGGCTCACCCCCATAGAAGCGAACGTCCGTGACGCGCTCAAGGAACGGGCGGAGTTCGTGAACAAACTCTTCCCCGTAGATCTCTGGCAGCGGGTCAAGTCCCTCAGCCTTGCGGATAGCTGAGGAATAAGAACCGCTACACATGGTGCAAGTAAGATTGCATCGAGTGGATAAGGCGAACTCAAGCATTCTGGGCCAAGAGTCACGCTGATCATCAGCCACATGCGGGTTCTCAACTACCCACTCAGCCGGCGTCTCAAGAACTTGCTGATCGAACAACGCATTTACTGCATTGAAGTTTCCAGAGCTGATAGAGCTATGGCAATCGTAACAACCAAGCGAGAAATCACCTGCTGCGAGGGAATCCCGAAGCTCCCTGGCTCGCTCACTACTCCAGATATCTGCCAAGGATTGCGACGGGTATGAGCCCATGGTGTGAATCGTGTTGATGCAACAAGCCAGCACATTGCCGAATTGATCGAAGTACATGCTGGTAAAGGGTGCATGACAAGCAGGCTGATTTGGACCCCCAACTCGATTCGCTGCGTGGGCTGCCGCCGCTTGCGGGCTGAGCTTCAACATGGCCGGGAGGCCCGTTTGAGCAGAGTCGCGTAACGACTTGTGGACCACGGGTCGGGCCCGCGACGGGCCATGGTGATCATGATTGAGGGCTCCGCTCCGGGCTCACAAAAACTTAGAACGCGAGTGCTTGATCCGTTTCCTGACTGATCAGCCACCACATCAATGCGATGCCCAATTCGCTCTGCAAGCATCGGATGCAACACGCTTGCGTGGGCAGACAGGAACTCCTCCTGACCTAGGCCGACGTAATGATTGCCTTCAATAATCCGCTCATGGACATCGCAACGCAGCACTGAGACCGCTTCTACTCCAGCGAGCTGATCTACAGAGGCTTTATGCAAGAGCTGGATCAGTTCCGCTTCGGAAAGTTCTGGTTCGCTCAGGGAGTCCACCAGGTCCTGAAACCTCATCTGCTCAGTTGAGGCCCTTGCAAATTCCACAGGGGTACCCAGTGCAGTATCGAGGTGACTGCGAAGCCGAGCGAGCTGTTCGTGAAGTGCTGCCGCGTTGAGTGACAGGCGGCCCTCCACGGCAGCAGCTTGGAACTCTAGGCCGGACAGCACATCTTGTAACTCGGCGGGCGGAAGCTGATACAAGCTGTGACGAACAGGTTGTCGAACCGTGTTGACGTAGACCTGACAACCCAAGTCCTCGGCCATGAGTAGGTAGTCAACAAACTCGTG
>CAMDAT010000214.1 GCA_945888825.1 Bifidobacterium breve
TAAAAACACGTCAGAGTCCCGACACCTCCTGGGGAGGCTTCGGGACTCTGATCGGTTCCCGCCGGAACACCAATATCTTCGTCCATCTGCATGAGGATGTGTATGGGCAGAATCCCTAGTGGTCGGTTCTAGGCTGCGCAGGTGAAAACTCTGACAACAATCGCTGAACTGCGCGCAGAGATTGCGCAACATCGACTGCAGGGCCGGCGCATCGGACTGGTTCCCACCATGGGCTACTTGCATGCGGGACACGCCTCGCTGATCGAACGCGCTGCCGCCGAATGTGATCTTGTCATCACCACTGTGTTTGTGAATCCGCTGCAGTTCGCAGCCACCGAGGACTTGTCCTCATACCCAAGAGATGCCCCCGGAGATTCGCGCACTGCAGAGGCTGCCGGTGCAGATCTGTTGTTCCTCCCCGGACTGCAAGAGATGTACCCACTTGGCCGAGAGGGCGTGCTGACATCGGTTTCGGTCAATGAATTGTCGGCGGTGATGGAAGGGGAGTCGCGGCCCACTCACTTTGCTGGAATGTGCACCGTGGTAGCCAAACTGTTCAACATCGCGGGACCGTGCACGGCCTACTTTGGGAAGAAGGACTTTCAGCAGTTGGCGATTGTGCAAGCCATGGTGCGAGACCTTTCCTTTGATGTGGAACTTGTTGGTTGTGAGATCTGCCGTGAGCCTGATGGCCTCGCCATGTCCAGCCGAAACGTCTACTTGAGTGCTGAACAGCGAGCCGCTGCACCGGTGCTCGCTCAGGCTTTAGTCGCTGCAGCGCGTTCCCTGAGTAGGGGTGAGACCTCTGTTGACCGACTGCGTGCAACGATGATGGATGTGATCAGTACTCAGGCAATGGGGCAGGTGGAGTACCTCGAGGTTGTGGATCCAATCACTCTGAGGCCTCTGACCCAGGCAGATGCTCGGAGCAGGTTTTTGGGAGCCGTTCGATTTGGCTCGGTCAGGCTGATTGACAACCTTGATATGAGCGAGCTCGACCTAGATTCCAACGCTGCGATCAGCCGGTGACCCCTGCACCGCTCGACCTTTTGGTTCTTGGTTCCGGAGTAGCTGGGCTTTCCGCAGCAGTTCGAGCAGCGGGTACGCATGGCCTGCGAACGGGTGTCATTACCAAAGGCGGACTTGATCTAGCGACTACCCGATGGGCGCAGGGGGGTGTGGCGGCTGCACTCTCCGGCAACGTAGAGGAAATCGACCTGCATTTGGCCGACACGCTCGCAGCCGGAGCGGGACTCTGTGACTTCGATGCGGTGCGAGTACTCGTAGACGAGGGCCCGAGGCGAGTCGAAGAACTTATTGCTCTTGGAGCCGAGTTTGATCGTGATGAGCGCGGGAATTTAGAGCTTGCCCGAGAGGGCGGCCACTCAGTTGCAAGAGTGGTGCATGCCGGAGGTGCTGCCACGGGCGCAGAGATTGAGCGAGCACTAGTAGCAGCAGTTCGGCGCACAGCGGCAGTCCTGCATGAGCACACGTTTGCCCTTGACCTGATGATCGAGGATGGCTGCTGCGTTGGCGTACAGGCCATCGATCCCAATGGGCAGGTGACGCAAGTTCGGGCAAGGAATGTGCTGCTTGCAACCGGCGGAGCGGGTCAACTTTTTGCTATTACGACGAACCCTTCCGTTGCAACTGGCGATGGCGTTGCGATGGCTCTGCGAGCTGGGGTTGCTATTGCGGACCTCGAGTTTTTTCAATTTCATCCAACGGCGCTTTATCACCCAGGCATTCCGCGGCCACTGTTGTCAGAGGCGCTACGTGGCCACGGGGCGCTTCTGCGCGACAGCGCCGGAGAGCGCTTTGTAGATGAGATGCTGCCTCGCGATGTTGTCTCCCGGGCCATCCTCGCCGAGATGCTTGAGCAGCACACCGATCATGTCTGGCTCGACGCAACAGGCCTTGATCATTTCGCAGAACGGTTCCCGACGATCTATTCAGACTTGGTTGCCTCGGGCCTTGACCCCATGACTGACTGGCTACCAGTCGCCCCCGCAGCGCATCATCAGTGCGGCGGCATTGTGACAGACCTGTTTGGTGCCACATCTATGCCAGGGCTGTGGGCTGCAGGAGAGACCAGTTGTTCTGGTGTGCATGGTGCAAATCGTTTGGCTTCAAATTCCCTTCTTGAGGGCATGGTCTTTGGGCCGCGAGCTATTGAATCAATTGCCAGTGGAGCTTTTGGACCGTCGGCTACGGGAGCTATGCGCTCAGTACTGGGTTTTGCCGAATCAGACGATCCCACGCTCAGCATCCTTGGTGTTGCGCTGCCGCTACCCCAGACCAGCCCTGCCGATATAACCGGCGCTCATGTGGCTAGCAGTTCTGTAGCTAGCAGTTCCGTCACTCCTCAAAGCCTCAAGCGGGGCCTGCAGCAGGCCATGAGTACTGATGCCGGGGTGCAACGAAGCGCCGAGACTCTGGATCGAGCAGCGCTAGTAATAGCTCAGGTGATGGCGGAGCTTGCTCCGATGGATCCACAAGAAGTTGCCGTTGCAGAGGTGCAGAACCTGGCGCAGATTGCGCAGACCTTGGTTGCTGCGGCTCTGGCTCGAACAGAGAGTCGTGGCACTCATGCGCGCCTTGATTATCCCGGTCTCGACCCCGCTCAGGCCCATCGGCTAGTGGTGGGTAGCTAGTGGCGTCCGGGCTGCGTCAGCGGCAGGTTCGAGGAATCTGCAAAGCTCATATGCCGTGACCACTCCTGCAGCAGACTCCCAATGGCTGAACCCACCACTCTTCGAGGTACAGCAGGCAGTTGCCCGTGCTCTTGCCGAGGACCTTGCGCCATTGGGTGACCTCACCTCTGCGCTTCTGCCCGCAAAGTTGGGTGAGGCCCGGTTCGTGGCGCGAGTTCCTGGCCGCCTGGCCGGCACGATGTGTGTCACAGAGACGTTTGCTCAACTCGACGCAGAGGTGCAGGTGGCTTGGGGGGTCAACGAAGGAGATCAGATCTCTGCCGGACAGCAGCTTGCGGTAGTACGCGGCCCGTTCAGTTCGATTCTCACCGGGGAGCGCACTGCGCTCAATTTTTTAGGGCACCTTTCAGGAATTGCCACGCTCACGGCGGCCTTTGTCGAAGCAGCCGCAGTAGGAGGAAGCGCCCAGGTGTGGGATACACGCAAGACCATTCCCGGCCTGCGTTCCTTGGCCAAAGCTGCCGTACGCGCAGGGGGCGGTCGCAACCACCGCGGCAACCTGTCTGACTGGATGCTCATCAAGGACAACCATTTGGGAAGCGTTGGAATTGCGAGTGCGATTGCTCTTGGAAAGGATCGTTGGCCGGCGCGCACCGTGCATGTGGAATGCGACCGCATGGAGCAATGCATCGAGGCCCTCGAGGCGGGGGCTGATGCCATCTTGTTAGACAATATGAGCCCAGAAGAAGTCATGGCCTGCGTAGCTGCCGCCGAGATTCGCCAAGGTGGCCAGCAGCGCCGCACGTTGCTCGAAGTCTCTGGTGGAATCACCCTGGAGAACATTGCTAGCTATTCGGGTACTGGCGTGGACATGATTTCCGTGGGAGCAATCACAAATTCGGCGCCGGTGATTGACCTCGGACTCGACCTGCTCTGAACAGTTCAGGCAGGTATCGGCTGACCCCAGCACAACTAGTTTTTTCATAAACGTGCAGATTTGGCTGTGGGAGACCATCATCTAGGGATCCTGAGTCGCAGGAAGGCTCCACCGTTTGGGGGGCTACTTCCTCTGACGTGTTGTTGCGGAGGCCAGCTTGCTGCTCGTGATTGATGTTGGAAACACCCAAACGGTGATTGGCCTGTATGACGCAGGCGAGCGAAGCCATGACCTAATCGATCACTGGAGACTCGCAACTCGCGCCGAGCGAACAAGTGACGAGTTAGCCCTCTTCATTCGACACCTACTCGCTACCAGAGACCTTGATCTCAAAGAAGACATCAAAGGCGTAGCTGTCTCGTCTGGTGTGCCAAGCATTACCTATGAGCTACGAAGGATGTGCGAGCGCTACTTGCAGATCGAGCCAGTGGTTCTAGGAACCGGTGTGAAGACGGGCATGCCTGTGTTGTATGACAACCCGAGAGAGGTTGGGGCAGACCGCATTGCGAATGCGGTTGGGGCATTCGATCTGTACGGTGGACCAACAATCGTCGTCGACTTTGGAACAGCCACAACTTTTGATGTGATCTCAGCCCAAGGCGAGTACCTCGGTGGCGCGATCTTCCCGGGAATCGAAATTTCAATGGACGCGCTCTTTGGCCGAGCAGCCGCCCTGAGACGGGTGGAACTCGTCGAGCCGCGCAGCGTTATTGGCAAGACCACAATGGAGTCCGTGCAGTCCGGGGCCGTATTTGGCTACTCCGCAATGGTGGACGGCATGTGTGATCGAATTGAAGAAGAACTTGGAGAATCCACCATCATTGCGAC
>CAMDAT010000215.1 GCA_945888825.1 Bifidobacterium breve
AGTGCGCCGAGTGGCACAAGGCCTGCCCAGGCCATCATCCACAAGCCCATAATTCGTCCACGAACCTCGTCCGGGGCACGCATCTGTAGGGTGGTCGAGAGCGCTGTCACGATGACGAAGTACGAAGCGCCAAGCGTAAAGGCGGCTACAAACCCCAAGGGCAAGATCGTATCGATTCCAAATACGGCCAAGGCCACTGCAAAGACTACGAGCGCTACTCGCGTGACCTTTGCGCGGCTGTGGCCAGAGAGAAAGGACCCCATCGACAGTGCGCCCAGTGCGGCACCCAGGGCA
Source organism: Bifidobacterium breve (assembly GCA_945888825.1). GTDB lineage: Bacteria > Actinomycetota > Acidimicrobiia > Acidimicrobiales > Microtrichaceae > IMCC26207. Next base: position 295 of record CAMDAT010000215.1, read on the forward strand.
AAGGTGGCAAACAACAGGTTGAACTTCCACCCGGCTAATTCGAAATGCTCCTGAGCTACTAGTGGCATCTGGTAGATGAAGATCAGTGAGCACATGGACAGCACGGCCATGCTGACAATGACGCGAGTGATCACTCGATCTGCTCGCACTGCTCGCAGGCCTTGCCGCATCTGCTCAATTGGCCCATCGCCCTTGTTTCCTTTGGGGGAGAAGTCAATGTCCACGCTCAGCACAGCAATCACCACAAAGAGGTAGGTGAGACCATTGACCACAAACACCGCTGATGCTCCCGCAAGAGACCCGAGGATGCCGCCAAGAAGCGGCCCAATCACGCGAGATGCATTCAGCGAGACAGAGTTGATTGCAATTGCCGGCTGTAAGTCCTCACGCGGGACGAGTGAGGGAAGCAGCGAGATCATGGTGGGCCCCGCAATAGCATTAGCGCAGCCGATGCTCGCAACAACTACTACGAGAACGAATTGATTTGGCGTGTCCGACAGCGCCACTACGGCGAGCACCATGGACATCACGAGTTGCACCACTGACATGCTGATGATCACGCTGCGGCGATTGAAGCGGTCGGCGATTGCGCCCCCGAATGGGGATAAGAAGAGCATCGGCCCAAGCTGGGCGAAGGTGATAACCCCTGTGAACCAAGCGCTACCTGTTAGGCGGTAGGCGAGTGCGATCAGGGTGATGTTTTGCATCCAGGTGCCAATATTGGATGCAAAAGTGCCGGCAAAGATTCGCCGAAATGCTTTGCTTTGCATGGCAGAACCGAGGGTTCCGGGAGTCGGGGCAGCAGAAGGCGAACTTTGTTCGCTATCCGAATACTTCGATCCTCGAACTATATCCACTTGTTCAATATAGGGGAGCCGAGCAGCTTTTCCTAGGCAGTAGCCGCCCTTTGTGCTTCTCTCGGTAGCAGGGCAGTTCGCTTGAGGGGGCTAGAGCCTGCTGTTGCCCTCAGTCATCTTGTTCACCCTAGGCTTGCACTGATGTCGGCCCCGGATGATCGCAGCTATTACCAAATCCTGGGCCTTCCGCAAGGGGCTAGCTCACAGCAGATTCGCGACGCGCATCGCCAATTGGCTCGAGTGCTACATCCAGACCGACTTGGGCAGGCAACAGCCGCCGAGCAGGCGCTAGCCGAGCGTCGAATGCGAGAGGTCAACGCTGCGTGGAGCACCCTGTCTGATGTTGGGCGCCGTGCCGACTACGACCGCAGCCTGCGTGCTCAAAGAACTTCCCCCTCGACCGGGCCGAGTTCCGGTTCTGGTCCCGGATCATCACGTGGGGCTGGGGCGGGGGTAGATGACACGTATCGCGACCCGCAGACGGGGCGGCCCGAGGAGGAGCACGATCCCGATGCCTTCTACGCCAAGTTGCGTCAGGCTGAGCTTGATCCTGATGAAGAACCGCTGAGCGAATGGCACTTCTGGTTGCTTCGGCGAGGACCAATTGTTGCCGTTGTCCTGCTTGGTCTGATTTTGTTCGTAGCTACTGCCTATTTAAGCGGGAATCGCTCAACTTCGGATACCGCTAGTGAGCAGGGCGTTGCCACGAGCGCCCCGGTTCTCGAGTGTGTACGAAAGGACGGCGGTCGACCGGCGATCCGGGTGAGTTGTGCCACCGACAATGATGGCAAAATCGTCACACAAGTGAAGTTCGCCTTGGGCTGTCCGAAGCTTACGCAATCGGTAGTATTGGGTGAGGAATATTTCTGCGTGTCGACTAACCCGTCAGTTGTTGGGTCGGTAGCCGAGCAAACCGGAGGCTAAGAAGATGTCAGATTCCAAGGTGGGTCCCGCTGCGCAGGTAACGGGACTAGACCACATTGTGCTTCGGGTCGCCGATGCCGAGGCTTCGATGAGTTGGTATGTGCAGAAGTTGGGACTCGCTCCGGAGCGGCTAGAGCAATGGCGTGGGGGAGAGGTGCCGTTTCCCTCGGTCCGAGTGGACGCCACAACAGTGATTGATCTGCTCGAAGTCAAGGCTGAGTCTCAGTCTGAGCCTGGCAGTCAGCCCACGGGGATCAATCTGGATCACTTTGCTCTGCTTGTTCCCGGTGCAGACTTGAACGCCCTTGCGGAGTCTGCTGAGTTCACCGTGATCCGTGGCCCAGGGGCCCTGTGGGGAGCTCAGGGGCGTGGCCTGGGGATGTACGTGGCTGATCCAGATGGTCACGTTGTCGAGCTTCGAACCTACCCTGATGCGACCGCTAGCTAGGCCCGGAGTGGTCGTGTGGCCGAGCCGGTTCGTTGACCGCTACAGTTCAAGCTCGCTCCCCCGGGAGTTTCAGTAGGGGCGTATAGCTCAGTTGGCTAGAGCGCTGCCTTCACACGGCAGAGGTCCGCAGTTCGAGTCTGCGTACGCCCACCACCCGAAACCCCCGCTACGGCGGGGGTTTCGCCGTTATTGGGGCGGGTGGCGTCTCTGGGATCGAATGACCCCTATCAGCTCACAAAACGACAAAGGTCCCGACGTTGTGTCGGGGCCTTCGCATAATTCGTGGTTCTGCGGGTCAGCCTGCTGCTGTGCGTGGGCATTCCGTATCTTGCACAACACCATTCGGACATGTCGTGAAGGACCAGATCGCGTTGGTCAGGGTGGCGCTGGTCAGAGTTGCGTTGGTCAGGTTGGCGCTTCGTAGGTCTGCGTCGGTGAGTACGGCTCCGGTCAGGTCGGCGCCACTTAGATTAGTAAAGCGCATGATCGCAAAGGTCAGGTTGGCGTTGGTCAGAGTCGCGTTGGTCATATCGGCGCTTGCTAGGTCTGAGTCGGTGAGTACGGCTCCGGTCATGTCGGCCCCGCCTAAGTTAGTAGAGCGCATGATAGCGAAGGACAGGTTGGCGCTGGTCAGAGTCGCGTTTGTCATATCGGCGCTTCGGAGGTCGGCGTCGGTGAGTACGGCGTCGGTCAAGTTTGCGCCAGTCAGCGTCGCGAAGCGCAGATTAGCGAAGGTCAAGTTGGCGCTGGTCAGAGTTGCGTTTGTCATATCGGCGCTTCGGAGGTCGGCGTCGGTGAGTACCGCGTCGGTCAAGTCGGCGCCGGTCAGGTTCGCAAAGCGCAGGTTCGCAAAGGTCAGGTTGGCGTTAGTTAAGTCGGCGCCGGACAGGTCGCAGCTGTGTAGATCAACATTCGGCCCCCGTGCGGCGCACCTGTCCGGTGCAACAGTGGTGGTGGTTGGGCTTGCTGCAGGCGTACACCCTGCGATCAACGCGACACATGCCGCAATCAAAACAACCAGAAGTGAACCTTGTTTTCTCATTGGCGTCTCTCCCACGCTCTGGTGACAGGATCCTGGCACAGAGGCAGGATGACACGGTTTGATAACGATTGCTAGCTAAAAAGTTGCTGGAAGGAGAGTGGGTGCGGCCACTTCCGAGGAGAACCCTTCAGACTCTTGTTCGGTGTGCGGGTCAGCCTGCTGCTGTGCGTGGGCACTCCGTGGATTGCACAACGCTATTCGGACATGTCGTGTTCGACCAAGTGACGCTGCGAAGGTCGGCGCCACACCGTCGACGGGTGCGCTTCCGGTACTAGCTGGAGTATCTCGGTCGAAACGCTGAAAGCGTCCCCTCAACATCCAACGGGTGACCTACTCAACGTGCGTACCTATCCCGTCGAACCGCAGCTTCCCTAATAAACTCGACAGGTGTTCGCCGCCGAGGAGCACCAATTGCTAAGAAAGCGGGTCGCCTAGTTCGCCGTGTACTCCCAGGTGTCGTTCAGGTAGCCGAGCGAGTATCCATAGCCTCCGAAGACGACGGTGGATGACTTCCCCGAGTCGTAGGCCATCCCGAAAAATCCCCGGGCTGGTGGAGTCGCGGTAGGGAACTTCTGCGTCCAGTTCGTGCCGTCCCACTCCCATGTCTGGCTGCTGCCCAGCATCACTGTCCGGTTCCGGGTGGTGTCGAACACCATGTTGTGACCATTGTTCGGAGGGGGAGACACTGCAGGGGATGCCTGGGACCAGCTGGTGCCGTCCCATTCCCAAGTGTAGTTATAGATCACTCCCGTACCGCCATGCAGGCTGTCGCCGCCGAACATGACCACTTTCTGCCTT